>NZ_JBSFSO010000006.1:0-249607 GCF_053589795.1 Micromonospora sp. NPDC003241
ACTCTTTCCCCCCCCGACGCTCGTCCGCTCTGATCAAGCCTGACCGCCCGGAGCGGGTGGGCTCCCCCGGAAACCCCACCCGAGCCCCGGAAACCCCCACCCCGACAACGGCGAGATTCAGGCAGCAGGCCAATCCTGAGAAGACGCCAGACGCGGCGAAGCCGCCCCCGGGGGAGCGGCTTCGAGCCAGGAGAGGAATCCGGTGACGGTGGATCGCGCCATGGCGATCTCGACCGGAGCATGTCCGCAGTTACACCGGAGGATGATCCAGTCCGACGGCATGGACATTCGCTCCTGCCCCTCGGGCAGCCGTCGTCGTTCCACGGTCAGGCCCTCGCGGGACAGCACCCGCTTGGGGCGTACGGCGAAGCTCACCAGCCGGTACCAGCGGAGCTCGTCACCGGCGAAACGGCCGAAGCCGGGTGCCCAGCCCCGGCCGTCGAGCATGGTGGAGGTCCGGACGCTGAGTCGGATGATCCCGCCGCTGCGGGTCACCAGCGCCCGCCGGACGAAGAGGACCAGGATCGCGCCGAGGATCACGGCGACGCCGATTCCGATCCCTTCGACGATCTCCATCGGCGGGTCGGCTCAGTTGCCCTGGGAGGCGGAGGCCGGGGTCGCGGTCTCGGCGAGTACGGTCACGCCCCGCTCGTTCACCGAGAGGAAGCCGCCGGCCACCTCGTAGACGACCTGCTCACCGCCGGGCAGCTTGATGCGCACCTGGCCGGAGTCGGCGAGCTGGCCGAGCAGGGGCGCGTGCCCCGGCAGCACACCCAACTCACCCTCGGTCGTGCGGGCCATGACCATCTCGGCCTCGCCCGACCAGACCTTCTCCTCGACGGCCACGAGCTGGACGTTAAGGTGCTGTGCCACGCTGTCTCCTTGCTGAGGCGGCGGATTGGGGAAAGTCTAGTCGCGGCCCTGACCTGTGCTTCATGCGGGTGCCGGGGGCCACGCCCCGATCAGCTCTTGTTGACGAACTTGGGATGTTCGAGGAGGAACGGGTCCAGGAGTTCCCGTTCCAGGGCGACGAAGAAGTCGTCCACCTCGGGCTCGAACCGTTCGCCGAGGTACTTGCCGTTCTGCATGATGCTGCCACCCGGCAGCTTGATCATCTGGATGTTGCCGGGCCGGATGTCCTTGAGCGCGAGACCGAAGTCGATCACGCTGTTTCCCCGGCCGCTGAAGATCAGCGATTCGCCGGCCGCCCGCAGCACCCGGTCCAGCTTCACCGGGTTGGTCACCACGTCGGCGCTGAGCGCCTGACCGGCCATCGCCTTGACGAACTGCTGCTGGTGCCGCTGCCGGCCGTAGTCGCCGTCCGGCACGCCGTTCTCCGGGTAGCGCTGGCGGACGTAGTCCAGCGCCTGCCAACCCTGCAGGTGCTGCTTGCCCTTCGGGTAGATCGCCTGCGGCCCGATGTAGCCCCCACCGCCGGGCCGACCCTCACGGTGCTTGCCGTCCGGCTGGCGGTGCCGGGAACGGACCTCCCGCTCGATGTTCATCGTGACGCCGCCCATCGCGTCGACGATCTTCTGGAAGCCGGAGAAGTTGATGATCGCGCCGGCGTCGAAGCGCTCGATGCCGGTGACTTCCTGCGCGGTGAGGGCGAGCAGCTCGAAGCCGCGTGCCGCATCCGGCTTTCCGTCGGGCACCCGGCTGCCGAAGGACATCGCCGCGTTCAGCTTGGTGGTGCTGCCGTTGAAGTTCGCCTTGGGGAACGCGGGGATCTCGACGTACAGGTCCCGCGGCAGGGAGAAGAGGTACGCCCGGTCCATCTCCTTCGGCACGTGCAGGATCATGATGGCGTCGCTCAGCGGCGGACGGTCGTCCCGGACCGGGTCGATGCCGACCAGCAGGATGTTGAGCGGGCCCTCGATGTCGCTCTTGGCCTCGCCCGCCGCCTGGTCACCGAAGAGGTCGGCCTTGCCGATCGCCCCCTCGTAGCGGGCCATCAGCGCCTCGGCGCCCACCAGCGACGTGCCGCTGACCATCATCAGCACCACCCCGAAGATGGTGCAGAGCTTCGCCCACAGCGGTACGCCCTGCCAGATCGACCTCTTCTTGCCACCACGCGTGCCGCGCGTACCGCCCCTGCCGGCCTTACCCACAAGCATCTCCGTTCGTCGCGCCCCCGGGAGGGTACGGGTGCGCGTAGCCGAAAGGTTTAAGTCGTTCGCCGCTCATCCGCGCCTGAGCTGGACTAGACGGTATCTCGGGCGCGGCGTGATCGCCGAGCACGGGAAACCGGGCAGCGAGCATGGTACGTCCCGTAGATGAACGAAAGACCGTCCCGGCGTGAACCGGGACGGCCTTTCTCCGTTCGAACCGAAGGGTCAGCCCTTCATCAGCTCGGCGGCCTTCTTCTCCAGGTCGTCGAGCCCACCGCACATGAAGAACGCCTGCTCGGGGAAGTGGTCGTACTCGCCCTCGCTGATCTTCCGGAACGCCTCGATGGTCTCCTTGATCGGGACCGTCGAGCCCGGCACACCGGTGAACTGCTCCGCCGCGTAGGTGTTCTGCGACAGGAAGCGCTCGATCCGACGGGCCCGCTGGACCGTGATCTTGTCTTCCTCGGAGAGTTCCTCGATACCGAGGATGGCGATGATGTCCTGCAGGTCCTTGTAGCGCTGGAGGATCCGCTTGACCTCACTGGCCACCTGGAAGTGCTCCTGGCCGACGAACTCCGGGGCGAGGATCCGCGACGAGGACGCCAGCGGGTCCACCGCCGGGTAGATGCCCTTGTCGGAGATGGACCGCTCCAGGTTGGTGGTGGCGTCCAGGTGGGCGAAGGTGGTGGCCGGAGCGGGGTCGGTGTAGTCGTCCGCCGGCACGTAGATCGCCTGCATCGAGGTGATGGCCTGGCCCTTGACGGACGTGATCCGCTCCTGGAGCTCGCCCATCTCGTCGGCCAGGGTCGGCTGGTAACCCACCGCGCTGGGCATCCGGCCCAGCAGGGTGGAGACCTCGGAACCGGCCTGGGTGAAACGGAAGATGTTGTCGATGAAGAGCAGCACCTCCTGCTTCTGCACGTCACGGAAGTACTCCGCCATGGTCAGCGCGGAGAGCGCGACGCGCAGCCGGGTGCCCGGCGGCTCGTCCATCTGACCGAAGACCAGAGCGGTCTTGTCGATGACGCCGGACTCGGTCATCTCGTGGATGAGGTCGTTGCCCTCACGGGTCCGCTCCCCCACACCGGCGAAGACGGAGGTACCACCGAAGTTCCGGGCGACACGGGTGATCATCTCCTGGATGAGCACCGTCTTGCCCACGCCGGCACCGCCGAACAGGCCGATCTTGCCGCCCTTGACGTACGGGGCGAGCAGGTCGATGACCTTGATGCCGGTCTCCAGCATCTCGGTCTTCGGCTCCAGGTCCGCGAAGGCCGGAGCCTTGCGGTGGATGCCCCAGTGGTCGTCGGCGGAGATGGTCTCGCCCTCGGTGAGGTTGAGGCACTCGCCGATCGCGTTGAAGACGTGGCCCTTGACCGCGTCGCCGACCGGCACCCGGATCGGGAAGGCGGTGTCCCGCACCTCGGCGCCCCGGACCAGACCGTCGGTCGGCTGCATCGAGATCGCGCGGACCAGGTTGTCACCCAGGTGCTGGGCGACCTCCAGGGTCAGCGTCTTCTCACCCCCGGAGAGGGACACGTTCACGTGCAGGGCGTTGTAAAGGTCCGGCATGGCGTCGCGCGGGAACTCGGCGTCGACGACCGGGCCGATGACCCGGACCACGCGACCGGTGGCGGTCGTGGTCTCGGCTGGTCCTCCAGCAGTGGAAACAGTCATCACACTTCACTTCCCGACGCGGCCAGCGCGTTGGCGCCGCCGACGATCTCACTGATCTCCTGGGTGATCCCGGCCTGGCGGGCCGAGTTCATCTCACGCGTGTACTTGTCGATCATCTCTTCGGCGTTGTCGGTGGCGCTCTTCATCGCCCGCCGCCGAGCCGCCGACTCGCTGGCCGCCGACTCCAGCAACGCCGCGTAGATCCGCGTGTTGATGTACTTCGGCAGCAACGCGTCGAGCAGTTCCTCCGGGTTCGGCTCGAACTCGTAGTCCGGCAGCAGCCCAGGGGCCGCCTCCGACCGAGGCCGCTCCTCCACCTGCAGCGGACCGATGATCCGGGTCACCGGCGTCTGGGTCATCAGGGACTTGAACTCGGTGAAGACGATGTGCAACTCGTCCACCCCGAGCACCCCGTCCGCACCCGGACCGCCGTCGAGGTCGTCCGCGCCGGCCGAGAACGCCTTCACCAGCGTCTCGCCCACCTCGCGGGCGTCGGCGAACGACGGCTGCTCGGAGAAGCCCGTCCAGCTCGCCTCGATCGGCCGGTTACGGAACCGGTAGAACGACACGCCCTTGCGCCCGACGACGTAGAGCACCGGCTCCTTGCCGTCCTCCTTGAGCCGCGCGACCAGCGACTCCGCCGTCTTGATGGCGTTGGAGCTGTAACCGCCAGCCAGACCCCGGTCGGCGGTCACCAGCAGCACGCCCGCCCGCCGCACCCGCTCGCGCGGGGTCAGCAACGGGTGGTCGACCGACGCGTTGGACGCCAGCGCCGTGAGCACGCCGGTGATGGCCCGGGCGTACGGCAGGGACGCCTCCACCCGGGCCTGGGCCTTGGCGATCCGGCTCGTCGCCACGAGCTCCATCGCCTTGGTGATCTTCTTCATCCCCTTCGCCGAGCGAATGCGTTGACGAAGAACACGTACCTGCGCCGCCATGGCCCGGCCCTAACGCTTCTGGGCCGGCGCTGCGCTGTAGCGGGTGACCGTCTCCTGCTCGGCCTCGCCCTCCAGCGGCGCCGCCGGCGCCTCGTTGATCGTGCGCTCGTCCTCCCGGCCGAGGAAGCCCTGCTTGAACTCCGTGACGGCCGCGTCGAGGGTAGCGATGATCTCGTCGTCCCACTTGTTGTCGGCGATCGCCAGCAGCGTGGCGTTGTGCTTGCGCCGCAGGTGCTCCAGGAACTGGGTCTCGAAGCGCCGCACGTCACCGACGGGGACGTCGTCCAGCTTGCCCTCGGTGCCGGACCAGACCGCGATGACCTGCTCCTGCACCGAGTACGGCGAGTAGTTCGGCTGCTTGAGCAGCTCGACCAGGCGGGCACCACGGTCCAGCTGGGCGCGGGAGGCCTTGTCCAGGTCGGAGGCGAAGGCGGCGAACGCCTCCAGCTCGCGGTACTGGGCCAGGTTCAGCCGCAGCGAACCGGAGACCTTCTTCATCGGCTTCACCTGCGCCGCGCCACCGACCCGGGAGACCGAGGTACCGACGTTGATCGCCGGCCGGACGCCCTGGTTGAACAGGTCGGTCTCCAGGAAGATCTGGCCGTCGGTGATCGAGATGACGTTGGTCGGGATGAAGGCCGAGATGTCGTTGGCCTTCGTCTCGATGATCGGCAGACCGGTCATCGACCCGCCGCCCATCTCGTCGGAGAGCTTCGCGCAGCGCTCCAGCAGACGGGAGTGCAGGTAGAAGACGTCACCCGGGTACGCCTCACGGCCCGGCGGGCGACGCAGCAGCAGCGACACGGCCCGGTACGCCTCGGCCTGCTTGCTCAGGTCGTCGAAGACGATCAGGACGTGCTTGCCGCCGTACATCCAGTGCTGACCGATGGCCGAGCCGGTGTACGGGGAGAGGTACTTGAAGCCGGCCGGGTCGGAGGCCGGGGAGGCGACGATGGTGGTGTACTCCATCGCGCCCGCCTCCTCCAACTGCCCCTTGATGGAGGCGATGGTGGAGGCCTTCTGGCCGATGGCGACGTAGATGCAGCGGACCTGCTTCGTCGGGTCGCCGGAGGCCCAGTTCTCGCGCTGGTTGAGGATGGCGTCCAGGGCGACCGTGGTCTTGCCGGTCTTCCGGTCACCGATGATCAGCTGCCGCTGACCACGACCGATCGGGGTCATCGCGTCGATGGCCTTGATGCCGGTCTGCATCGGCTCGGAGACGGACTGCCGGGCCATCACGTTCGGGGCCTGGAGCTCCAGCTCGCGGTAGCCCTCGTCGGCGATCTCGCCGAGGCCGTCGATCGGGGCGCCGAGCGCGTTGACCACGCGCCCCAGGAAGGCGTCACCGACCGGCACGGAGAGCACCCGGCCGGTGCGCTTGACCCGCTGGCCCTCTTCGAGGCCGGCGTAGTCGCCCAGGACGACGACACCGATCTCGCGGACGTCGAGGTTCAGGGCCACGCCGAGCGTGCCGTCCTCGAACTCGAGCAGCTCGTTGGTCATGGTCGAGGGCAGGCCCTCGACGTGGGCGATACCGTCGCCGGTGTCAGCGACGGTGCCGACCTCCTCACGGGAGACGTCGGGCGAATAGGAGGAGACGTAGCGCTCCAGGGCGCCGCGGATCTCCTCCGTCGAGATGGTCAGCTCGGCCATCCTCTGCTTCCTTAAGTATCAGGGGCCCGGGATACCTAGTACCGACCGGTCCTCGGGTCGACTGTTATTCCGGGCGCTTCGCGGGGTGCTGGTCAGCGCTTCGCGAGCGCGTTGCGGGTCTCGTTGAGGCGACGCAGGATCGTCCCGTCGTACAGGTCCGAACCCACCCGGACGCTCGCTCCGCCGAGGATCGTCGGGTCAACCGTAAGCTTCACCGCGACCGCCCGGCCGTAGATGGCCGAGAGCTGGTTGGTGAGCCGGCTCTCCTCCTCCGCGGTCAGCGGGGCCGCGACGGTCACGTACGCGACCTGCCGGTCACGGCGCTCGGCCGCCAGCTCCACCAGCCGGGACAGCGCGGCGGAGAACGACCGACCGCCGAAGCCGGCCAGTGCCGCCTCCACCAGTCGCACCGTCACCGGGCGTGCCTTGCCCGTCAGGAGCATCCCGATCAGCTCGGCCCGCTGGGCCACCGGTGCCGCCGGGTCGGACAGGGCGTTGGAGAGCCGCCGGTCCGCCGCGACCACCTGGCCGAAGCGGAACAGCTCGTCCTCCACCTCACCGAGGTCGTCGGCGCGGTCGGCGCTGGCGAGCAGCGCCTGCACACCGAGACGCTCGGCACCGTCGAGCAGTTCCGACGGTGCCGACCACCGGCCGGCGACCAGTGCACCGAGCAGGTCGAGCGTGTCCGCGCCGACCTTGCCGGAGAGCACCGAGGTGAGCAGGCCGCTGCGGTCCGCACCCGGACGGGCCGGGTCGGAGAGCGCCCGGCGCAGCCGGACCTCCCGCCGCAGCAGGTCCGCCACGGCGAGCAGCTCGGCACCGGTGGTGGCGAGAGCCGTCGAATCGGCGCCCCGGACGTACTCCTCCAGCCGCTGACTCACGGCGGTGTAGGACTCCCGGCTGGCGGCCTGCATCAGCGGGCCCCCGCGCTCTCGAGGTCGGTGAGGAACCGCTCGACGGTGCCCTTGCGGCGGGCCTCGTCGGCGAGCGACTCGCCCACGATCCGACCGGCCAGGTCGACCGCGAGACCGCCGACCTCCGCGCGCAGCTCGCGCACGATGGTCTCACGCTCCACAGCCAACGAGTCCCGGCCGGCGGCGATGATCCGGTCGGACTCCTCGCGAGCCTTGGCGAGGATGTCGGTGCGGATCGACTCGGCGTCGGCACGGGCGTCGTCCCGGATCCGCGCCGCCTCGGTACGCACCTCGGCGAGCTGGGCCCGGTACTGCTCGAGCAGTTGGTTGGCCTCAGCCTGCGCCGCCTCGGCGCGCTTGAGGCCACCCTCGATCGCTTCGACCCGCGCCTGGTACATCGCCTCGATGCGCGGCATGACGAACTTCAGCAGCACGAAACAGAGCAGGGCGAAGGCGATCGACCCGATGACCAGCTCCTGCCACAGCGGCACGAGCGGGTGGTGCTCCACACCTTCGGCGGCGACAAACATTTCAGACCTCCGGGTCGGGAAGCGGACGGTCAGTTAACGGCGAAGGCGAGCACCAGGCCGAACAGGGCGAGCGCCTCGACCAGGGCGAAGCCCAGGACCAGCCAGGTCCGGTTGTAGCCGGCCGACTCGGGCTGACGGGCGCTGGAGTTGATGTACGCCACGAAGATCAGGGCCACGCCGATCGCGGGGCCGACAGCGGCGAGGCCGTAGCCGATCGTGTTGACGTTACCGCTGATCGCAGCAATAGCACTCATTGCGGGTATTCCTCCTGTTTGACACGTGAGGTTTCACGCGTACCGGTCGTACCTGAAGCTTTGGGCGGGCGCCCCGCGAAAAGGATCAGTGTTCGGTCGCGAGCGCCGACCCCATGTAGTTGGCGCTCAGCGTGACGAAGACGTATGCCTGCAACAGCGCGATCAGCACCTCGAAGAAGGCCATCACGATCGCCATGATGAACGAGAAGATCGAGGTCGCCTGGATGAAGATGTTGTCCGAGGCGAGCAGCACGAAGCCACCGATGGTGAAGACCAGCAGGATCAGGTGACCGGCGAACATGTTGGCGAAGAGACGCACCGCCAGCGTGACCGGCCGGTTGATGAAGGTCTGCAGGAACTCGATCGGGATCAGCAGGATGTGCATCGGCCACGGGATGCCCGGCAGGATCAGGCTCTGCTTGAGGTAGCCGCCCACACCGTGCGTACGCATACCCATGTAGATGTACATCACGTAGGTGATCGCCGCGAGCACGATCGGAAAGGCGATGTGCGAGTTCGGCGAGATCTGCAACCCCGGGATGATGCCGAAGAGGTTGGTCAGCGCGATGTAGCAGAACAGCACCGTGAAATAGGGCGCGAACTTGACGCCCGCGCTGCCCATCTGTTCCTTGGCGATGTTGTCCCGGACCAGGCCGTAGATCGACTCCGCCATCCACTGGCCCTTGGTCGGCACCAGCTTCGGGTTCCGATAGGTGACCATGAAAAAGATGATCAGCAGGCCGACGGCCAGCCAGATCATGAGGGTGAACTTGGTGACGAATGGGCCGGCCACTTCCGGCAGATAGAAGTCCGAGACCCCCGGGGGCCAGGGCAGCCCTTCAGCGGCGACAAGCTCTGCGCTCACCGTGTCATCCTCCGCACTCGACAGACCCGCGCGTGCCGAAACTCAGGCACCGAGCCTCTTCATGATCAGGTAGATCGCTCCGGCTGCGCCGAGCATCATGCCCACGCCGATCCCGATGCCGGTCGGCAGGCCGAGGAGCGTCCCCGCCAACCAGCCGAGGAATCCCCACACCAGGATGCCGGCGAGCAGGTAGCCAAGAACGGCTCCGGCAACGCCTTCCGACGAGTGCTCGTCGGAGCTTCCGCGATGAGGGTTGTCGGCCATGACGAGGCGAACTTTATCAGCCGGGGGTTTCGCGAGTGTGCGGCACCCCCCACACTGCCGAGCAGCGTGCGGGCGATCGATACGGCGCCTCAAGCCGCGCTCAGCTTACTCCTGCAGAGCCCGCCGGGAAGGGGGGCGAAACGCCGGGCGAACACCGGCCGTACGGTCAGTGACCCGACGCCCGGTCGACGGTGGGCAGCGGGGCGCGCCAGGCCCAGGTGGTGTGCGCGACGATCCACACCAGCACGCCCGCGATGATCGCCACCCCCATGTCGGGCAGCCCGGGCCAGCCGGTCCGCGCCACGGCGGCCATCACCATGCCCAGGAACACCATCTTGGTGGCGTAGGTGACCAGCCCGACCGGCATGACCATCTTCGGGCTGACCGCGTCCGCCCAGGCCACCGAGAACCCGGAGACCAGGTAGCTCACCATCACCAGGCCGATCCCGGCGGCCACCCCGGCCGCGCCGGTCGGGCCCCGCAGCAGCGCGGCGATCGGTACGCCGACCACGGCCAGCCCGGCGCAGGCCAGCAGCGGCAGGCGCAGGTGCGGCAGGCGGGACCGGATGGCGCCGGGCTCCCCCGCGCGAGGCTCGGTCATCGGGGGTACGCCGGGAACTCGGCGACCAGCTCGGTCACGTCGGACGCCACCCGGGCCAGTTCGTCGGTGCCGCCCGGCGCCGCCGGGTCGGTGCGTACCGCCCGCGCGATCAGCTCGGCGACCTGGCGCATCTGCGGCTCGCCCATGCCCTGCGTGGTGACGCTCGGGGTGCCCACCCGGATGCCGGAGGCGACCATCGGCTTCTGCGGGTCGTACGGGATGGCGTTCTTGTTCAGCGTGATGGTCGCCGCGTCGCAGCGGGCCTCGGCCTGCGCCCCGGTCACCCCGGTCTCCCGCAGGTCGACCAGGGCCAGGTGGGTGTCGGTGCCGCCGGAGACCGGCCGCATCCCCTCCGCCGCCAGCCCGTCGGCGAGCGCCTGCGCGTTGGCCACCACCTGTGCGGCGTATGTGCGGTACTCCGGCTGCGCCGCCTCGCGCAACGCGACGGCCTTGGCCGCCACCGCGTGCATCAACGGCCCGCCCTGGGTGAACGGGAAGACCGCCTTGTCGATCCGCTCGGCCAGCGACTCGCGACAGAGGATGATCCCGCCGCGCGGACCGCGCAACACCTTGTGCGTGGTCGCGCAGACCACGTCGGCGTACGGGACCGGGGAGGGGATGGCCTGTCCGGCGACCAGTCCGATGAAGTGCGCCGCGTCCACCATCAGGTACGCGCCCACCTCGTCGGCGATCTCCCGGAACCGGGCGAAGTCGATCAGCCTCGGGTACGCCGTCGCACCACAGATGATCATCTTCGGTCGGTGCGTCCGGGCCAGGTCCCGGACCTCGTCGTAGTCGATCAGCTCGGTGTCCCGCCGGACGGTGTAGCCGACGGTGTCGAACCACGTGCCGGAGAAGTTCACCCGGCTGCCGTGGGTCAGGTGCCCGCCGTGCGGCAACTCCATCGCCAGCACCGCGTCACCCGGCTGCACCAGCGCGGCGTACGCGGCCAGGTTGGCGCTCGCGCCCGAGTGCGGCTGGAGGTTGGCGTGCTCGGCGCCGAACAGCTCCCGGGCCCGGGCGATCCCCAGTTCCTCGGCCCGGTCCACCTGGGCGCACCCGCCGTAGTAGCGCCGACCCGGGTAGCCCTCGGCGTACTTGTTCGTCAGCGTCGAGCCGAGCGCGGCCAGCACCGCCGGGGAGGTGAGGTTCTCGCTGGCGATCAGTTGCAGACCGCCCCGCAGCCGGTCCAGCTCGCCGAGCACCACCTCCGCGATCTCGGGGTCGGTGGTGCTGAGCTGCTCGAAGTCGGGCCCCCAGAAGGCGCCCTTACCGGTCTCCACAGCGCCCGAGTCTATTCGGCCGCACACTGGAGGCCGTGAGATGCCTGGTGACCGGTGCGACGGGGTACATCGGCGGGCGGCTGGCGCCCCGCCTGCTGGCCGAGGGGCACACGGTGCGCTGCCTGGCCCGGCGGGCCGGACGGCTGCGGGACGTGCCGTGGGCCGGGCAGGTCGAGATCGCCGAGGGCGACCTGAGTCGGCCGGCGAGCCTGGCCGGGGTCTTCGACGACGTCGACGTCGCGTACTACCTGGTGCACTCGCTCGGGCAGGCCGGTTTCGAGGACGCCGACCGGCACGCCGCCTCGGCCTTCGCGGAGGCGGCACACGCGGCGGGCGTACGCCGGATCGTCTACCTCGGGGGCCCGGAGCCGGCCGCCGGCGACGCCTCCTCGGCGCACCTGCGCTCGCGGACCGAGGTGGGCCGGATCCTGCTGGACAGCGGCGTGCCCACGGTGGTGCTGCGCGCGGCGGTGATCATCGGGTCCGGCTCGGCCTCGTTCGAGATGCTGCGCTACCTGACCGAACGGCTGCCGGTGATGGTCACCCCGCGCTGGGTGTCCAACCGGGTGCAGCCGATCGCCGTCCGGGACGTGCTGCGTTACCTGGTCGGCTGTGTGGCCCTGCCGCCGGAGGTGAACCGGGCCTTCGACATCGCCGGCCCGGACGTGCTCACCTTCGGCGACATGATGCAGCGGTACGCCCGGGTCGCCGGGCTGAGCCGTCGGGTCCTGCTGCCGGTGCGCGCGCTGACGCCCCGGCTCTCCTCGCACTGGGTCGGGTTGGTCACGCCGGTGCCGAACGCGCTCGCCCGTCCGCTGGTGGAGAGCCTGGTGCACGAGGCGGTGGCGCACGAGCACGACATCGCGACGTACCTGCCGGACCCGCCGGAGGGGTTGACCGGCTTCGACCGGGCGGTCGAGCTGGCGCTGGCCAAGGTCCGCGACGCCGAGGTGGAGACCCGGTGGTCGTCAGCGGCGGGCCGGGACGCCCCGGCCGAGCCGCTGCCCAGCGACCCGGACTGGAGCGGCGGCAGCGTCTACACCGACGTACGGGAACAGGCGGTGACGGCGTCACCGGAGGCGCTGTGGCGGGTCATCGAGGGGGTCGGCGGCCAGCACGGCTGGTACTCGTTCCCGCTGGCCTGGTCGGTACGCGGCTGGCTGGACCGGCTGGTGGGCGGCGTCGGGGTCGGCGGCATCCGCACCGGCTGCGGGTGGGCGAGGCGCTGGACTTCTGGCGGGTGGAGGAGATCGTCCCCGGTGAGCTGCTGCGGCTGCGGGCCGAGATGCGGCTGCCCGGCCGGGCCTGGCTGGAGATGCAGGTACGCCACGACGACGACGGACAGGTCCGGTACCGCCAGCGGGCCGTGTTCCTCCCCCGGGGACTGGCCGGGCACGCGTACTGGACGGCGGTGGCGCCGTTCCACGCGGTGGTCTTCGGCGGGATGGCCCGCAACATCGCCGCCGACGCCGAGCGGACCGCCGTCGAGGCGCCACCGGCCGCGCGCTGACCGACGCGGGATCGTTCAGTCGCCGCTGCGGGTGGTGGTGTACCGCCACGCGGTCGTCTCGCTGGGCGGCACGAAGTCGCGGGGCGGCACGTCGCGCAGCGCGAAGGCGAGGATCTCCCCCACTCCCTCCACGAGCCGACCCTGCACCGCCCGACCGACCGCGTCCTGCGGCTCGTCGGGATTGGCCGCCATCGCCGCCGCCGCGAGCTGCGGGGTGAAGGCCACCACGGTCTCCGTCGCGTACCGCTCGGAGCTGCCCGTCTTGCCGGCCACCGGCCGACCGAGCTGACCGCGCAGGGCGGAGGCGGTGCCGCCGTAGCAGCCCTGGTACATCGACTGGTCCCCGACCGGGCAGCGGGCGGCGTCCGCCGCCGCGCGGGCCACGTCGACGTCGAGCACCTGGCGGCAGTCCGGCTGGCCGGTGGTGACCCGACGGCCGGTCCCGTCGACGATCGAGGTGACCGGGGTGGGCGCGCACCACGTCCCCTCGGCCGCCAGCGTGGCGTACGCCCCGGCCAGGTCCAGCGGGGTGGTGGCGGCCACCCCCAGGGTGAACGGCCCCCACTCGCGCGCGCCGTGCCGGGCCAGCCGGACGTCGTCCTCGGCCCGCAGCACGATGCCGAGCCGCTCGGCCATCTCCACCACCCGGTCGGCGCCGACCCGCTCGGTCAGCCAGACGAAGTACGTGTTGACCGACTCGCCGAACGCGGACCACATGTCGTGCTCACCGCGCATCGAGACGTTGGCGTTCGACGGGCACCAGTACCCGCCGCAGCTCGTCTCGCCGCTGATGCGGTAGTCGGTGACGATGCGCGACGGGGCGTCGTAGACGGTCCGCAGCGGCATCCCGGCCTCCAACGCGGCCAGCATGGTGAACAGCTTGAACGTCGAACCGGCCTGGTACCCCACGATCGTGCCGCCACCGGCGACGAGTTGGTTGACCGTGTTCGGGTAGTTCTTCTGCCCGGGCGGGTTGGCCTCGACGCTGTAGTTGCGGTTCACCGACATGGCGAGCACCCGCCCGGTGCCGGGTTCGACGACCGCCGTCGGCATGGCGTACGGCTCGTCCACCGAGTAGACCCGCCGTACCTGCTCGGTCGTGGCCCGCTGCACGCTCGGGTCGAGCGAGGTGACGATGGTGAAACCGCCCCGACGCAGGGTGCGCTGCCGCTCGTCGACCGTGCCGCCGAACGCCTTCTGCTCGTTCCACCAGCGGGTGAACCAGTCGCAGAAGAAGCCCCAGTCGTTGTGCCCCGAGGGCACCGCCGTGCAGTCGTTCGGCGTCTCGCTGGGGCGCAGGCTCAGCGGTTCGGCCCGCGCCGCGTCCGCCGCCTCGGCGGTGACCTGACCGGTGCCGACCAGTTGGTCCAGCACGTACCCCCGGCGGGCGGTGGCCGCGTCCGCGTCGCCGTTGATCGGGTCGTCGGTGTGCGGGGAGCGGACCAGCCCGGCCAGCATCGCCGACTGTGCCAGCGTGAGCTGGTCCGGCGAGGTGGAGAAGTAGCGCTTGCTGGCGGCGGCGACCCCGTACGCCCCGGCACCGAAGTACGCGATGTTGAGGTACCGGGTCAGGATCTGGTCCTTGGTCAGCTCCCGCTCCAGCGCCAGCGCGTACCGCATCTCCTGGATCTTGCGGGCGGTGCTCACCTCGGTGGCCGCCGCCCGTTGCGACTCGGTCAACCGGGGGTCCGTGCTCAACACGTTGCGGACGTACTGCATGGTCAGGGTGGAGGCGCCCTGCCGGGTGCCGCCGGCGCCCTGGTTGGCGGCGAAGGCCCGCGCCACGCCCCGCAGATCGACCCCGCTGTGCTCGTGGAACCGGATGTCCTCGGCGGCGATGATGGCCTGGCGCATCACCGGGGCCACCTCGTCCAGCGGCACGTCCACCCGGTCCTCCTGATAGAAGGAGGTGATCAGGGTGGTGCCGTCCTTGGCGTACAGGTTGGAACGCTGGGCCGTCGGTGGTGTCCGCAGCGTGTTGGGCAGCTCCGTGTACGGCGCGGCCATCGTCGAGAAGCCGATTCCGAACACCAGCGCGGCCGGCAGCGCCGCCACCGCCAGGGCCAGTCCGGCCAACGTGCCGGCCAGCAGGACGGTGAACACTTTCGGCAGGAACGCCCGGGTCATCAGCTCTCCCCGCAGGAGCCGTCAGGACCCTCCCAGAATGGCGTTAACCACCCTTTGCACCCCGGTTTTCCTCAAACCCGGAGGAAGTTCACCGATCAGGGCAACAGGATCGCCGCGAGCGGGTGGATCGTCTCCTCGATCTCGTCCGCCACCCGGCTGAAGCACTGGTCGCCGCGTCCCCACGGATCGTCGAGGTCGTCGCTGGGCAGCAGGGACGTGCCCTGGCGGGCGAGGTGGGCAGCCTCCACCACCGCCACGCCCCGGGCGTACACCGCGTCCGGGGTGGCCTCGGCCGCAGGCAGCCCGTCGCGGTCCAGCGCGGTCAGCAGCCGACCGAACTCGCCCAGCACGAAGGTGCGCGCGGCGGCGTCGGGGCGCAGCGCCACCACGTACTCCTGCTGGTCGGCGGTGGCGGTCAGGACCAGGTCCGCGGCGTCGATGTGGTCGGACCGCAGCTTCCGCGCGGCGAAGCCGGTCACCGCGCCGCCCCGGGTGGTCACCTGGCGGGCCGCCGGTGGGTTCATCTCCTCGCCGGCGTGCCAGCCACCGGTGCCCGCGCTGTGGCTGTGCAGCAGTTCCTCGGCCCGGCCGGGGTCGAGGTCGTGCCGGGCCAGCCGCTGACCCACCGCGAGGGTGAGCAGCCGCTCCGCCATCGGCGAGCGGCAGATGTTCCCCATGCAGACGTGCAGGACGGTGAACGGAGGCATTTACGCCACCTGGCTCTCGACCAGCTCCGGCACCACGTCGCGCAGCCGGGCCAGGTCGATGGCGCCCTCCCGGACCACCGTCGGCACCTCGCCGGTCAGGTCCACGATCGTGCTGGGCACCGGGTCGACGGCCGGTCCGGCCTCCAGGTACGCCCGCACCGAGTACGCCAGTTGCTCCCGCGCCTCGTCGGCGGTCTGCGCCGCCGGGCGGCCGATCTTGTTGGCCGAGGCGACCGCCATCGGGCCGGTCTCCCGCAGCACCTCCAGCGCCACCGGGTGCAGTGGCATGCGGACCGCCACCACCCCGCTGTCGTCGCCCAGGTCCCACCGCAGGCTCGCCGAGTGCTTCACCAGGATGGTCAGCGCCCCCGGCCAGAACGCCTCCACCAGGTCGCGGGCGGCGGGCGGCAGCGTGTAGACCAGGCCGTCGAGGGTGTGCCGGGAGCCGATCAGCACCGGTGGCGACGCCTGCGTCCCACCCTTGGCGTCCACCAGAGCCTTCACCGCGTACGGCGTGAACGCGTCGGCACCGACCCCGTACACGGTGTCGGTCGGCAGGACGACCAGTTCGCCGTTGCGCACCGCCTCGATGGCCGCAGCGATGCCGCGGTCCCGGTCGGCGAGGGACCGGCAGTCGTAGAGCATCACGAGGAGCCAGTCTGCCACGTGTCGCCCGTCGCGGGTCGCCGGTGGTCCGTGCGACGGGACGCGGTGGCGAAACGGGACCGGCCGGCGAGGTCGTGGTGGGCGGTGATCGCGGTGTACCGACCGTCGGCGGCGAGCAGCTCGGGCACCGAGGTGCCGTGGGTGTCGTCGTGCTCCACGCCGACGGCGCCGCCGGGACGCAGCAGGTCCGCCGCCCGCCGCACCACCGGACGGATCACGGTCAGGCCGTCGTCCCCGCCGAACACCGCCTCGGCCGGGTCGTGCCCGGCCACCTCCGGCGGTACGGCCACCGCGAGCGGCACGTAGGGCGGGTTGCAGAGCAGCACGTCCACCCGACCGACCAGCTCCGCCAGCAGGTCCGGTGCGGTCACGTCGGCCGTAACCACCTCGATCGGCCGGTCCCCCGCCGCCTCCCGGGTCGCCGCGTTGCGACGCAGCCAGGTCATCGCGGCGGGCGCGCGCTCGACCGCCACCACGCGGGCGTCCGGCACCTCCTGCGCCACCGACAACGCGATCGCACCCGATCCGCTGCACAGGTCCACCACCACCGGGGTCTCCCCGTCGGCCACCCGCTCGGCGGCCCGCTCGACGCCCCAGCCGGCGAGCAGTTCGGTCTCCGGACGGGGCACGAAGACACCCGGCCCGACGGCCAGCTCCAGATGCCGGAACCCGGTGCTGCCGGTGAGGTGTTGCAGTGGCTCCCGCCGGGAACGCCGGGTCACCAACGCCTCGAAGCGGGCCCGTTGCTCGTCGGTGAAGCCGTCCGCGAGCGCCAGCCGCCCCCGGGGCACCGCCAGCACGTACGCGGCCAGGAGTTCCGCCTCGGCGCGGGCCGAGGGCAGCCCGGCGTCGGCCAGGATCCGGGCGGCCCGCGCCAGCACGACGGCGGGGCGATCTCGTCTCGTCCCTTCGGACGGGTGTTGCGGCACGGAGGTCACGCCATAATCATGAGTCGTCGCGGTGCACGTGCATAAGCGGGTGCATCCGGCGACACACCGACGGGAGGTCGAGGGGTGGGCTGGCTCGACCGGGTCGATGACCAGGTTGACGCCCTGACGAAGGCGCGGGCGTTGCAGGAGGTGAGTCGCTCGGCCGAGGCGTCCGCGATCCTGGACCGGGTGCTGTGCACCAGCAGCGACTCCCGGGTCCGCGCCGACGCGCTCGTCCAGCGGCTCTCCGCGTTGATCAATCTCGGTCGCACGGCGGAGTACACCCGGGCGATCGAGGAGGCGTCCGCCGCCGTACGCGACCTCGCCGAGCCGTACCTGCACGGTCACCTCAACGCGCTGGCCGCGCTGGCCGCCCACCACCAGGGCGCGCTGGACCGCTGCGTGACGCACCTGGTGAAGGCCGCCCGGGCGCTGGGCGCGGTCGACGACCCGGACCGCGACACCGCCTGGGGCTGGCACGACCTGGCGATGGCGTACTCCTACCTCAGCTTCCACGGCTACGCGCTCGGGGCGATCGAACGGGCCCGCCAGCTCGGCACCGCCGCCGGCATCCCGGAGGAGACGTTCGCCGCCCCCGGGATCCGACTGCGCAACGCGGTCGCCCTGGACCACACCGGCGACAGCGACGGCTGCCTGCGGGTCCTGCGGGACGTCGCCACCGACCTCGACCGGTTCGTCACCGCCGGCCGCGCCGACCGGCTGCGGCCGAGCAGCCTGGCCGCGTACGGCTACGCGGCGGCCCGTCGGGCCGCCCTCGGCGACGAGATCGACTCCCCCACCGGCGCCGACCCGGCCCGTCTACTCGGCCACGGCGCGGACAGCGCCCGGGCCCGCGACATGCGCCAGCTCGGCCAGGCCTGCCTCGCCGTGGCGGCCGGCCGGCCGATCGAGGCGGTCACCCGACTCGACGCCGTCCAGGTCTCCGCCGAGACGCTCGGCGCGGCCGAACCGGCCCGCCTGCGCAGCATCGCGCTGGCCCGCGCCGGTGACCACGCGGCGGCGCACCGCGCCGACCGGCTGGCCTTCCGGCTCGCCGCGCAACGGCACGACCGGCTCCGCGACGTCTACATCGACGGCATCGCCGCCCGGATCGACCACGAGGAGATGCGCCGCGAGGCCGCGCGGTTCGAGGGCGAGGCGCTGACCGACCCGCTGACCGGGCTGCCGAACCGGCGCCGACTGGAGCGGTACATCGCCTCGGTGGTCGCCCGGGGCGAGCGCGTGGTGATCGGCGTCTGCGACCTGGACGGCTTCAAGGCGGTCAACACCCGGCACGGCCACCACTCGGGCGACCTGGTCCTCCAGCGCGTCGCCGGGGTGATCAACCGGGTGATGCGCCGGGGCGACTTCGTCGCCCGCTACGGCGGCGACGAGTTCGTGGTGGTGCTGGCCGGTGCCGGGATGTCCGAGGCCGCCGAGGTGGCGCGTCGGATCGACGCCGCGATCCGGACCGAGGACTGGGAGTCGCTGGTGCCCGGCACACCGGTCGGCGTCAGCATCGGCTTCGCCGAGGTCGGCGCTGCCGGGCCGGGGCAACGGGACGCGCTCGGCGCCGCCTTCGAGGCCGCCGACCGCGAGATGTTGCAGGCCAAGGCCCGGCCGCGTTCCGCCTGAGCGGCGTCAGCGGCGGATCAGCTCCGGGTCGCCGGCCAGGCGGGCGGCGCGGTCCGCCTCGCTGAGCGCGTCGAGCACACCGTCCAGGTCGCCGGCCAACGCCAGATCCAGGTTGTACGCCGTGTAGCCGATCCGGTGGTCGGTGATCCGGTTCTGCGGGAAGTTGTAGGTGCGGATCCGCTCCGAGCGGTCCACCGTACGCACCTGCGCCTTGCGCGCGTCCGAGGCGGCGGCGTCGGCCTGCTCCTGCGCGGCGGCCAGCAGCCGGGCGCGCAGGATCCGCAGGGCCTGCTCCCGGTTCTGCAACTGGGACTTCTCGTTCTGGCAGGAGACCACGATCCCGGTCGGCAGGTGGGTGATCCGCACCGCCGAGTCGGTGGTGTTGACCGACTGGCCACCGGGACCGGACGACCGGAACACGTCGATCCGCAGCTCGTTCGGGTCGATGGTGACGTCGACCTCCTCGGCCTCCGGCAGCACCAGGACGCCGGCCGCGCTGGTGTGGATCCGCCCCTGCGACTCGGTCACCGGCACCCGCTGCACCCGGTGCACGCCGCCCTCCCACTTGAGCCGGGACCAGACGCCGTGGCCTCCGTCGGGCACACCCTTGGTCTTGATCGCCAGCGAGACGTCCTTGACCCCGCCGAGGTCGGAGTCCTGCGCGTCGATCACCTCGGTGAGCCAGCCCCGCCGCTCCGCGTACCGGGTGTACATCCGCAGCAGGTCACCGGCGAACAGCGCGGACTCCTCGCCGCCCTCGCCGGCCTTGATCTCGACGATGACGTCCTTGGCGTCGTGCGGGTCGCGCGGGATGAGCAGCTCGGCCAGGCGTTCCTCCAGGGCCGGCAGCGTCGACGCGATCGTCTCCGCCTCGGCCGCGAACGACGCGTCCTCGGCGGCCAGCTCCCGTGCCGCGGTGAGGTCGGCCCGGGCCTGCTCCAACTCCCCGGCGGCCTTGTGCAGTGGCACCAGCTCGGCGTACCGGCGGCCGACCCGACGGGCGGTGCCCTGGTCGGCGTGGATGGCGGGGTCGGCCAGACGCTTCTCCAGCTCGGCGTACTCGTCGAGGAGGGCGGCCAGGCGCTCGCTGCTCATGCTGCGGATCGCTCCTTGGACGGCGGGGAGACCGGACGACAGACGGACGACGCCCGCGTCCGGGCGAAACCGGACGCGGGCGTCGGACCAGGAGCTACTTGGCCTTCTTGGCCTGAACCTTGGCGTACTTCTGCTGGAACTTCGCGACCCGGCCCGCGGTGTCCAGGACGCGCTGCTTGCCCGTGTAGAACGGGTGGCAGGCGCTGCACGTCTCGACGTGGATCGAGCCGCCCTTCGCGGTGCTGCGGGTGGTGAAGCTGTTGCCGCAGGAGCAGGTGACGTTCGTGGTCACGTACTCCGGGTGGATGTTGGACTTCATCTCGCCTCGGTCCTCTCGTCTAGGTCGCCGGGTCGCCCTCGCGCGCCAGTGCGCGCGATCGGGGCGTGAACCGGAACCGGTGGCCGATTGACCAGTCTGCCATGGGGCCCAGCCGACCCGCGAAGCGGGCCGTACCGGCTGGTCGGCCAGGTCAACGCCGGACCCGCTCTCCGCATTCCCCGCACGGGCTGACGCATTCCGACCCGCCGACATGCCGGCGGCACAGGAGAGGCACGTGGGGCCGGCGTGGCGGCAGAGAGACCCCCGGCGGTACGTCGAAGGGGCGCGACCGGATCGGCCGCGCCCCTTCGACGGAGGTCTCACCCGGTGGAGGTCACTCCCCCGGCGTCGACTTGGCGATCTGCATCAGGAACTCGATGTTGGTGCGGGACTGCTTGAGCCGGTCCAGCAGGAGGTCGAGTGCCGCCTGCGAGTCCAGCGAGTGCAGCACCTTGCGGAGCTTGTGCACGATGGCCAGCTCCTCCGGCGCGAGCAGGATCTCCTCCTTGCGCGTACCGGACGGGTGGATGTCGATGGCCGGGAAGGTCCGCTTGTCGGCGATCTTCCGGTCCAGCTTCAGCTCCGCGTTACCGGTGCCCTTGAACTCCTCGAAGATGACCGTGTCCGCCATCGACCCGGTCTCCACCAGCGCGGTGGCGAGGATGGTCAGCGAGCCGCCGTTCTCGATGTTCCGGGCCGCGCCGAGGAACCGCTTCGGCGGGTACAGCGCGGTGGAGTCGATACCACCCGACATGATCCGGCCGCTGGCCGGCGCCGCCAGGTTGTACGACCGGCCGAGCCGGGTCACCGAGTCGAGCAGGACGACCACGTCGTGACCCAGCTCGACCAGGCGCTTGGCCCGCTCGATCGCCAGCTCGGCGACGGTGGTGTGGTCCTGCGGCGGACGGTCGAACGTGGCCGCGATGACCTCGCCCTTCACCGACCGCTGCATGTCGGTGACCTCTTCGGGCCGCTCGTCCACCAGCACCACCATCAGGTGGCACTCCGGGTTGTTGTGCGTGATCGCGTTCGCGATCGCCTGGAGCACCATCGTCTTACCCGCCTTCGGCGGCGAGACGATCAGCGCCCGCTGGCCCTTGCCGATCGGCATGACCAGGTCGATCACCCGGGTGGTGAGGATGTGCGGCTCGGTCTCCAGCCGCAGCCGCTCCTGCGGGTACAGCGGGGTGAGCTTGTAGAACTCCGGCCGACGCTTGGCCTCGTCCGGCTCCATCCCGTTGATGGTGTCCAGCCGGACCAGCGGGTTGTACTTGTCCCGCCGCTGCTCGCCGTCGCGTGCCGCGCGGACCGCACCGGTGATCGCGTCACCGCGCCGCAGCCCGTACTTCTTGATCTGGGACATCGACACGTACACGTCGTTCGCGCCGGCCAGGTAGCCGGTGGTCCGGACGAAGGCGTAGTTGTCGAGCACGTCGACGATGCCGGCCACCGGGACGAGCACGTCGTCCTCGCCGACCTGCGGCTCGCGACCGCCGCTGTCGCCGCCACCGCCCTCGTTACGGTCGCCACGACCGCGTCGACGGTCCCGGAAACGGCTGCGCCGGCTACGCCGACCGCCGCCCTCGTCGTCGTCACCGTCGTTGTCCCGATCGACCCGTTGCCCGCGCTCGCCCCGGTCACTGCGGTCACCACGGTCGTTGCGGTCACCACGGTCGTTGCGGTCACCACGGTCACCCCGCTCGGTGCGCTCGGTGCGCTCGCCCCGCTCGGTGCGCTCGCCACGGTCGCCCCGCTCCGCACGCTCGGCGCGGTCGGTGCCACGCTCGCCACGCTCGGCGCGGTCGGTCTTCTCCGCACGGTCGGTGCCGCGCTCGGTGCGCTCGCCCCGCTCCGCACGCTCGGTGCGCTCGGCACGGTCGCCACGCTCGGCGCGGTCGCCCCGCTCCGCACGCTCGGCACCGCGCTCGCGGCCGGACCGGCCCTCGGTGCGCTCGCCGGTCTCGGCGGCGGGCTCCTCGGTGCGGGGCTCCTCGGTCCGGGGCTCCGCAGCGGCGGTCCGGCTGCGCCGGGTCCGGCTACGGCCCTCGGTCTCGACGCTCGCCGCCGGTTGCTCGGCGCGGCGCTCGGCCTCCGGCCGCTCACCCGCGTCGCGAACCTCCGCGTGAACCTCCTCGCGGACCGGTGCGGCGGCCGCCGCGACCTCGGCCCGTGGTCGAGGGGCCCCGGCGGCGCTGCCCTGGCGCTCGGAGATCGCGCTGATCAGCTCGCCCTTGCGCATACGAGCCGTACCCGAGATGCCGAGCGACGCGGCCAGGCTCTGCAGCTCCGGCAGCAGCATCGCCGACAGGCCGGTGCCGCTGCGCCGACGCCGGGCAGGGGCAGCGGTGGTGGCATCGCCAGCGACGTTGGAAACATCCGACGTCACGTCGGTGGTGTCGCTCAATGGATTCCTTCCCTCGATAAGGCCGGGACTGCCCGGAATCGACTAACAGGTGGCCGGGCGGCCTCGGTGCACCCGCCTCGCATGACGCTTCGCGGGAGTCTGTGACACAGCAGCCGGTCGGTCGCCCGACCCTCCAGGAAGCCGGAGAGCGGGTTTCGCCGTCTGCGGCGACCAGTGAAGACTGCGGTGCGGCGTATGCCTAAGCAGGGGTGACGGGCTTACCGCCGAAAGCTTCGGGGGTGCGCCGACCCGCAGGAGATCGCATGCTTCGCGGCTGTGCTAAGTCTAGAGCGTAATCAACTCTTCCGACCTGCGGCAACAGGGTCCCGCTCCGCGTGTCCGAGTCTACCCTGCTCGACCTGCGCGCCGGGCACGTCTATCGGCAACTGCAGAACCTGCCATTCTGTTCCCGCGTCGAAGCCTTCCGGCAGCTCAGACAGAGCGAGCACGGTCGGTCCGGCCCCACTGACCACGGCGGCCACACCGGCCGCACGCAACTCGTCGACCACTGCGGCCGTACCCGGCATCGACGGTGCGCGATAACCCTGGTGCAGTCGGTCGACGGTGGCCGGCAGCAACAGATCCGGCGCGGTGGTCAACGCGTGCACCAGCAGCGCCGCCCGCCCGGCGTTGAGCGCGGCGTCAGCGTGCGGCACGGTCGCCGGCAGCGCCGCCCGCGCGGAGGCGGTCAGCCCGCGCTCGGTCGGCACCAGCACCGTCGGGCGTACGCCCTCGGCCACCGGCAACGACACCGCCCGCGCACCGGCGGACTCCGTCCAGGCCAGCGTGAACCCGCCGAGCAGACAGGGCGCGACGTTGTCCGGATGTCCCTCGATCCGGGCGGCCAGCCGCAGCGCGGCGGCGTCGTCGAGCCGCTGTTCCCCGTCGACCACCAGGGCCCGGGCCAGCAGCACGCCGGCCACGATCGCCGCCGAGGAGGAACCGAGCCCACGTGCCTGCGGGATCCGGTTGACACACTCCAACGCCAACCCGGACGGCTGGCCGCCGAGTTCGTCGAAGGTCGCCCGCATGGCGCGTACCACCAGGTGCCCGTCGTCGGCCGGCAGGTCGTCGGCGCCCTCACCGGCCACCGAGACGGTCACGCCACCCGCCGTCACCTCGGCGGCGACGTCGTCGTAGAGCGCGAGGGCGAGGCCCAGGGCGTCGAAGCCGGGACCCAGGTTCGCACTGGTGGCGGGGACCCGGACCCGGACCGGGCCGGCGGCGAATGTGGTCGGCACGCCGCCCATGCTAGGGCCCCAGCGGCGACGTCCGGCACGCCGCCCGTCCCCTGGGACGCAGCTTCCGCCTGAGCACGCTTGCCGACAGGTCCTAGTCTGCTCAGACCGACGGCTTCGGGAGGACTGCATGTACGACTTCAGGTATCTGCTGGTGCAGGTGGCGATGGAGCTGCCGACGCTGGCGGTGCTGATCACCGGCGGCGTACTGGCGGCCTCCGCCCGGGGGCGGCTGCCGGAGCCGGTCCGCCGCCTGCTGCTGGCCGGGCTCGCCGTCCTCCTGGTCCTCACGCTGTTCAGCACCGCGTGGTCGGTCGCCCTGCCCTGGGTGGCCACCGAGGGTCCCGCCCGCTTCGGCGCGCTGTCCCTGGTGGTCGGAGTGATCCACGCGCTGCTCCTCCCGGCCGGGGTCGGGCTGCTGATCGCGGCCGCGTTGGCCGGCCGGCGGAGCGGCCCGGCACCGGGCCCGACCGGACCGGGCGCCCCCGCAGCCTGGGATGCGTCGCCGGCCGACGCGTACCCACCTCCGGTGGACGCGTACCAGCCGCCGGCCGACCCGTACGGACCTTCGGCGGACCCGTACCGACCGCCCACCGTCACCCGCTAGCGGGGCGGTTCTACCGGGTCGTCGTCTCGGCGACGGTCGGCGCCACGGCGGCGAGCGAGAGTCGTCGGGTGGCCACCCGCCAGCCGATCGCGTACGTCAACGTGACCAGGCCGCAACTGGCCAGCACGATCCGTTCGTCCACCACGTCCACCACCGAGGCGACCGCGAGCTGGCTGACCGAGATCGCCAGCGTCGCCAGCATCATGTCGGTGGCGAACACCCGGCCCCGCAACCGGTCCGGCACCTCACCCTGCAACGCGAAGTTCGACATCACCCAGTTGCTGCCACCGGCGAAGTGCGCCACGAACACCAGCACCAGCACCAGCGGGAACCAGGGCACCACCGAGGTGCCCAGATAGGCGAGCCCGTACGCCGACATGGACAGTGCCAGTCCGGGCAGCAACCAGGCCCGGTTGGTCAGCACCCGACGCATCAGGATCGGGCCGACCAGCGCGCCCGCGCCGCGTACCGCGAACAGCAGGCCGGTGCCGAGCGCGCCGACCCCGTACACCCCGGCCAGCAGCGGGAAGACGGTCAGCACGCCGTTGCCCAGGCCGACCGCCGACTTCACCGTCACCAGGGCCAGCACCCGGGGGCGGTGCGCGATGTAGCCCAACGCCTCGCGGATCGCCGCCCAGGTCTGCGGCGGCGCCTCGTCCCGCTCGCGCGGCGCCTGGAGGGGCCGGCGGATCCGGGTGGCCAGCACCGCGGCGAGCACCAACGCGACGGCGGCGACCCAGAAGCAGACGTACGGCCCGGCGGCCGCGCTGAGGACGCCGCCGAGGGAGGCGCCGACGACGGTCATGGTGCCCCAGGCCGACCCGGCCACCGCGTTGCCCGCGGCCAACTCCTCCGGGTCGAGCACGTTCGGCAGGGCCGCCTGCGCGGCCGGGGAGTAGAACGCCTTGGCCACCGCGATGACGCCGATGCCGAGCATCGCCAGCCAGGCCGTGCCGGCGTCCCGTACGCCGAGCAGGAGCAGGGCGCCGACCAGCGCGGCCGCGTTCGCGGCGATCATGATCTTGCGACGGTCGAACCGGTCGGCGATGGTCCCGGTGTACGGCAGCAGCAACGCCACGATGCCGGTGTCCACGGCCAGCACCAGCGCGCCCCACACGCCGCTGCCGGTGAGCTGCGGCAACAGGACCAGCAGCGGCACCATCACGAACCAGTCGGCGCCGAAGACCACCAGTTGCGCCAGGAAGAGGCTGCGGAAGTTCCGGTTGCGGGTGATGACCCCGACGGTGGACGCCACGAGCCGGACCCTACCCGGCCGCCCTCCCCCGGTGAGTCGGGGCGCGGACACCCGGATGTAAGGAGGGGTCCCCTGCTATGCACGAGGCGTTAGTAGGGGACCCCTCCTTTCACTCGGTGGGCGGGAACGGCGAGTTGCGGGTCTTCGGCAGCCGGAGCACCTCGAACTGGTCGGTGCTCTCGATCAGCGCGCCGGAGGGCGCCGCCGGCACCGGCCGGCTCTCCGGTCTGCGCTCCTCGGCGGCCGGCGCGGCCGGATCCGCCTCCCCGCCGGCCGGCTCGTCGCCGGTCGCCTCGGCGGGCTCGACCTCACGCGACTCGTCCTCGGGCGTCGAGCCGGACGGGCCCCGACGCCGGCCCCGCACCGACGCCTTGGTGTCCTCCACCATGGCGTACAGCGTGGGTACCAGGATCAGCGTGAGCAGGGTGGAGCTGAGCAGGCCGCCGATCACCACGATCGCCAGCGGTCGGGAGATGAACCCGCCCTCGCCGGTGAGCCCGAAGGCCATCGGCGTCAACGCGAAGATGGTCGCGATGGCGGTCATCAGGATCGGGCGGAGCCGGTGGCGTCCACCCTCGACCACCGCCTCCCGGACGCCCATCCCCTGGGCCCGGTACTGGTTGACCAGGTCCAGCAGCACGATCGCGTTGGTCACCACGATGCCGACGAGCATGAGCACGCCGATCAGCGCCGGCACGCTCAACGCGGTGCCGGTGGCCAGCAGCAGGGCGACCGCGCCGGTGGCCGCGAACGGAATCGAGACCAGCAGGATCAGCGCCTGTACGACGCTGCGGAAGGTCGCCATCATGATCAGGAACACGATCGCGATCGCGGCCAGCACGGCCAGACCGAGATCGGCGAAGGTGTCCCGCTGCTCGGCGCTGACCCCGCCGATGGTCAGGGTCGCTCCGGGTACGTCGATCGCGTCCAGCTCGCGTTGCAGCTCGCTGCTGATCGCGCCCAGGTCGGAGCCGGTGACCGTGCCGGTCACCGAGACGCTGCGCTCACCGTCGATCCGCCGCACCTGCTGTGGTCCGGTGGTCTCGGTGACCTCGGCGATGTCGTCCAGCTTCACCGCGCCGACCCGCATCTCGCGCAGCTCGGTCACGGTCGTCGGCGGCTGCGCGGACAGCCGCAGCACCACGTCGCGCGCACCGTCGTCCAGGCTCACCTGGCCCAGCGGCGTACCCCGGAACGCCTGCGCGACGAGTTGGCCGACCGCGGCCTCGGTGAGCCCGGCCCGGCTGGCGGCCGTCCGGTCGACGGTCACCTCCACCCGTGGCACCTGCTCGGTCAGGGTGGACGAGACGTCCTCGACGCCCCCGAGGCGGGCCAACACCGCCTCGGCCTGCTCGGCGGCCCGGGTCAGCGCCTCGGGGTCGGCGGCGCGCACCACCACGGCCAGCTCGTTGGCGGACGCCCCGCCCTGGCCCGCCGGGAAGGTGATCTCGCCCGCCTCGGCGCCGAGCGCCCCGATGCGGTCCCGCAGGATGCCGCGCATCTCCTTGGCGTCGGTCTCCTCGCCGAGTAGCAGCGCGTAGCTGGCCACGTTGTTGCCCGCGCCACCGCCCCACGGCGAGTCGCCGCCACCGGCGGTGACCTGGTACGACCGCACCCCCGGCGTCTCCGCCAGCACCGCCTCGACCCTCCGGGCCGCCGCGTCGGTGCCGACCAGCCCGGTGCCCACCGGCAGCTCCTGCCGGATGTTCAGGGTGTCCTGGCCGGAGTCGTCCAGGAAGTTGGTCTCCAACTGCCGGGCCAGGCCGAACGTGCCGAGCAGCACCACCAGCCCGGCCCCCAGGGTGGCCAGGCGGAACGCCCGCCGCCCGGTGGCGAACCGGATCACCGGCAGGTATGCCCGCTGCAACGGGCTGCGCAGTTCCCGCTCCTCGGCGGCGCGGCGCACGGCTGCCCCGTCGGCGCCGGTGACCGGCTTGAGGAACCAGTACGCGAGCACCGGCACCACCGTCAGCGAGACCAGCAGCGAGGCCAGCAGCGCCACCGTGACCGTGATCGCGAACGGTGCGAAGAGCTGGCCGACGAAGCCGCCGACCAGGGCGATCGGCGCGAAGACGGCGACCGTGGTGAGCGTGGAGGCGGTGACCGCTCCGGCCACCTCGCGGACGGCGGTGAGGATCGCCTCCCGCTTCGGTCCGCCGTACGTGAGGTGCCGTTTGATGTTCTCCAGCACCACGATCGAGTCGTCCACCACCCGCCCGACAGCGACCGTCAACGCGCCGAGGGTGAGCAGGTTGAGCGAGTAGTCGCCGATCCAGAGGGCGAGCAGCGCGACCACCACGGACAGCGGGATGGAGACCGCGGTGACCACGGTGGAGCGGATCGACAGCAGGAACACCAGGATGACCACCACGGCCATGATCAGGCCCAGCAGACCCTCGGTGCTCAGCGTCTTGATCGACTTTTCCACGAACGGGGCCTGGTCGAGCACGACGGTCAGCTCGGCGCCGGTGGCGGCCCGCAGGCCGTCGAGCCGGTCGGCGACCGCGTGCGAGATCTGCACGGCGTTGCCGTCCGGGTCGGCGGTGACCGCGATACCCAGGCTCTCCCGACCGTTGGTACGCGTGATCGCGGTGGCCGGGGCGAGCTGCTCGGAGACGGTGGCGACGTCGCCCAGGCGGACCGGACCGGTCTTGCCCCTCGCCGGCGCGACGATGACGGCCCGCAGGTCGTCCAGCGTGGTCAGTGGCGAGCCCACCTGCACCGGCAGCGCCCGGTTGCCGTCCAGGACCGCTCCGGCGGGCACCGACACCCCGTTGGCCTGCAACGCGGTGCCGATCGCGGTCGGCGGCACGTTGGCCCGGGTCAGCTTGGCCGGGTCCGGGGTGATGACCACCAGGTCGTCGCGGACGCCGGTCAGCTCGACGCCGCGTACGCCCTCGATGGCCGCCAGCTCGGGCACCACCGTGTCCCGCAGTGTGGCCGCGAGGGCACGCTCGTCGTCACCGCCGCTGGCGGCGAGCACCACGGCCGGCAGGTCGTCCGTGCTGCCGGCGATCACCTGCGGCTCGACCTCGTCGGGCAGCCGGGTGCGGTTGAGCGCGGTCTGCATCCGGTTGACCACGTCGTCCAGGTCGGTGCCGAACTCGTACTGCACCTGGATGGTGCTCAGTCCCTCGCGGGAGGTGGAGGTGACGCTGTCCAGCGCGGGAATGCCTTGCAGGCTGTTCTCGATCGGCACGGTCACCTGGGACTCGACGACCTCGGGTCCGGCACCGGGGTAGGACGCCACGATGAACGCGGCGGGGAACTCCAACGAGGGCAGGAGTTGCTGCTTCAGCGACGGCACGGCGTACGCACCGAACGCCGTGGTCACCACCGCGATGAGGGCGACCAGCCCTCGGTTGGCGAGGCTGAATCTGGCGAGCAGCGACATCGGCGTGGCTCACTCCTGGGGAAGGCGTTCGAAGGGCACGAGCAGTGTGCCCGACCCGGTCCGCCCGTCGGTGTCCGGGGCGGGCCCGGCGGGCACCGGCTCGGCGGTGCCGATCCGCAGCGACGCCACCAGGTCCCGGTACAGCTCGTCGGTGCGCAGCAGGGTGGCGTGGTCCCCCGACGGCGCGGATCCGTCCCCGCTCCATCACCACGATCTGGTCGGCGTCGAGCACGGTGGAGAGTCGGTGCGCGATCGTCACCACCGCCCCTTCCTGGGCCCGCTGCCGGACGCAGCGGCTCACCACCGCCTCGGTCAGGCCGTCGACCTGCGAGGTGGCCTCGTCGAGCAACAGCACGTCCGGCGTACGCAGCACCGCCCGCGCCAGCGCGATGCGCTGCCGTTCGCCGCCGGAGACGGTGGTCGCCGCCAACGGCGTGTCCAACCCGAGCGCCAGCCCGCTCACCTTCTCGTGCAGGTTCACCGCCCGCAGTGCGGTCCAGAGTTCGTCGTCGCTCGCGTCCGGATGGGTGAAGCGCAGGTTGTCCCCGATGGTGCCGGGCACCACCGGCGCCTCCTGCTCCACGTAGGCCAGTCGGCCACGGATCTGCGCCGGGGTGTGGTCGGCGTACCGGCCGCCGTCGAGCAGCAGTTCCCCGTGCTCCGGTTCGACGAAGCGCAGCAGTAGGGAGAACAGGGTGGTCTTGCCGGCCCCCGAGGGCCCGACCAGCGCGGTGTGGCCGACGCGGGGAATCTCCAGGTCGATGTCCCGTACGGCGGGTGGCGCCGAGGGCGCGTACCGGGCGGTGACGCCCCGCAGCGTCAGCACCGGCCCGGCGGGGTCGCGGTGTCCGGCGGTGCCGACCGGCGGTACGGGCTCCGGCGCGGCCGTGGTGGTGGTCGGCGACGAGCCGGGTTCGACCTCCACCGCCTCGATCTCGCGGAGCCGACCGGCCGCCGCGATCCCGGCCTGCATGGCGGTGAGGTTCTGGGTCAGCTCACCGATCGGCCCCATCAGCCCGAAGGCGTAGAGCAGGAACGCGATCAGGGTGGACACCTCGATCAGGCCCTGTTCGGCCCGGGCCGCACCGACGCCCAGGATGACGATGACGGCGAGCTGGATGCCGGTCCAGGAGATGGTCCACACCAGGGCGCTACGGCGTGCGGCGCGAAGTCCGTGCTCGGCGGCGTCGCGGGCGTGCGTGGTGAGCGCCGACGTCTGACGCTGTTCGGCGCGGCTGGCCTTGACCGTCCGGATGGCGCGCAGTGAGCCTTCCAGGGACCCGCCGAACCGCCCGACCGATTCCTGGGCCGCCTCCTGGGCACGGCCGATGGAGGGCAGCAGCAGTCCCATCAGCACCGCCACCACGACCACCGCGACCATGGTGGCGCCGAGCAGCACCAGGTCGAGCGCGCCCATCAGCACCAGCGTCCCGACCAGCGCCAACGCACCGTTGGTCAGGCCGACCAGGCTGCCGGACGCCTGGTGCAGCAACGCGGGGTCGGAGGTGGCCCGGGTGACCAGTTCACCGCCGGAGCGGTGGGTGAGCTGGTCGATCCGGGCGGCGAAGTAGCGACGGATCACGCCGGTGCGGGCGTCGAGCACCACCCGCTCGGCGATGCGGCCCATCAGGATCCACTGCCACAGCGAGATGGCGGCACCGACCACCACGAGCACCAGCAGCACGGCGACCGGTCGGGCCAGCGACTCACCGGCACCGAGGGTGTCCAGCACCCACTTGGTCACCAGCGGGGTGGCCAGCCCGGCCGCGTTGGCGACCAGGCCGAGCAGCAACCCGACCAGCATGGCCGGCCAGTGCGGTCGGAGATAGGTCAGCAGCAGCCTGGTGCGGGCTCGCGGGGCGGTCGACTCCGGTTCGGTCGCGATGGGTACGCCGGTCACAGTCACCCCGAAATGGAACACCACTGTTCCACTACGGGCAAGCAATATTCCGAATCCGTACGTTGGTAACCTGTCCGGCGTGACGACCACCGACGAGAGCGGCAGCCGGGCGCGGACCCGGCAGGCCATCCTGCAAGCCGCGATCGAGGTGCTCAGTCACCACCAGGCCGCCAGCCTCGGCGAGATCGCCACCGCCGCTCAGGTCGGTCGGACCACCCTGCACCGCTACTTCGCCGAACGCTCCGACCTGCTGGCCGCCGTGGCGGCCGAAGGTGCGACCCGGCTGAACGAGGCCACCGGACGCGCCCGCCTGGCCGACGGCACCGGCGCCGAGGCGCTGCTCCGCCTCTGCGCGGAGTACTTCGACCTGGGCGACCTGCTCTCGCTCGTCTTCGCGGAGCCGGCGATCATCGAGGACCCGGTCTGGGGCACCGAGGTCTGCGACGACGACTTCTACGCCATGATCGCGCGGGGCCACACCGACGGCAGCATCGACCCGGCGCTGCCCGCGCCGTGGGTGCAGTCCGTGCTCTGGTCCCAGTTGTACGCCGGCTGGAGCTACCTGGCCGCACACGAGGTCTCCCGGCACGAGGCCCTCGGCCTGGTCATCCGCACCATCGCCGGCGCGGTCGCGCCCCGGGCCTGACCGGCGGCGCCACTTCGGATCCGACCGCCGTCACCCGCCCGACTCCCCCGGCGCAGCCGACGGCACGGGCCCGACCTGCGACCCCGGCCCGACCGACGACCCCGGCCCGGCGATCGGCACGGGCTCGACCAGCCCGTCGGTGGCGGCCCGCCGACGCGGCACGCCCACACCACCACGGCGTGTCGACCGTGGCACCGCCGGGGCGCCCACCCTCAGCAGCCGTGGCCGCCTCCGGGCGGCGAGATCCTCGATCCACCCGACGGCCAGCGCCGCGACGACGGTCAGCAGGACCATCCCGACCAGGCGCAGCCCCACATGGGCGACGGAGTCGAAGGAGAGCCACGGCATGAGCAGAGCCGTGATCGCCGCGCTGGCCGGGATGTGCCACAGATAGACGGTGAGCGCCCGGGCGTTGACCAGGCGCAGCAGCCCGCCACCCCGCGCCGGCCGGGCCGCCTCCGACGAGCGGGGTCCGCCGGACGAGCGGGGAGCCAGCCGCAGCAGCGCCGCGACCCAGGCCACCGACCAGATGGTGGAGCCGGCCGGGATGTGGTTGAGCTCGCTCGGCGTACCCGTGGTGGCGGCGAGCAGCACCCAGGTGCCGCCGACGGTGGCCAGCACCAGGACCAGGCCGCGATAGAGGCGCGCCGGCACCCGCCGCAGCAGTCCGTCCTGGTATGCGAAACCCAACAGCCAGCAGGGCAGGTACGACACGACGAAATAGAACTGGGTGACCCCGGCGAGATACGTGCACACCGGCAGGATGGTGGCCGCCGCGAGCACCGGCCACGGCCAGCGGCGGTACAGCGGCAGGAACAGCGGTGAGAGCAGGGTCAGCCACAGGTACGTCGAGACGTACCAGAGCCCGACGGTGAACGCCCATCCCCAGGACATCCCGCCCGCCGACGGCACCCGCAGCGGCAGCAGCCACCAGAGGACGTCGCCGAACCCGAACCCGCTCGGCGTACCGGTCACGCGACCGGCGACGACGACCAGCACCAGCACCGTCGCGCCGAAGGCCCAGAACGGCACCAGCAGCCGCCGCATCCGGCGGGCGACGGCCCGGGTGCCGTACCGGTCCAGCGACGCGGCCAGCAACGCACCGGCGACGCCGAACATGACGCCCATCGCCGGGACCAGCAGGCTCAGCCACAGCCACCCGGTGGCGTGGTACAGCAGCACCCGGGCCAGTGCCGCGGCGCGCAGCAGGTCCAGGTAGGAGGTCCGTGGCTGCGCGGCGACAACGGGCGTGACGCCTGTCGCGCCGGGCACCCGCCGAGTGTCGGCAGCCACCGGGTCGGTAGCCACCCCACAGTTGTACCGCCAGAAGCCGCTTTTGCTACCAAAACGCCCATAAAGGAGAAAGAGGGCGGTTTTGCGGCCTCAGGCGAGGTCGAGCGAACGGGCCGCGGCGAGCGGGTCGTTGGCGATGGTGACCGGCGCGGGCGCCGTGGTGATCGCCCACTCCGGATCCTTGAGGCCGTGCCCGGTGACGGTGCAGACCACGGTGGACCCGGCCGGCACCCGACCGGCGGCGGCCTGCTGCAACAGACCCGCCACGCTGGCCGCGCTGCCCAGCTCCACGAAGACGCCGACCTCCCGGGCCAGCAGGCGGTACGCGGTCAGGATCTCCCGGTCGGTCACCGCCTCGATCAGACCGCCGCTGGCCTCCCGGGCGTCCAACGCCTTCGTCCAGCTCGCCGGGTTGCCGATCCGGATGGCGGTGGCGATCGTGGACGGCTCGGGCACCACCTGCCCGGTCACGATCGGTGCGGCACCGGCGGCCTGGAAGCCGTACATCTTCGGGGTGCGGGTGGCGTTGCCGGCGTCGCGGTCCTCGACGTAGCCCATCCAGTACGCGGAGATGTTGCCGGCGTTGCCGACCGGCAGGCAGTGGATGTCCGGCGCGTCGCCGAGTGCCTCCACGATCTCGAACGCGGCCGTCTTCTGGCCGTGCAGCCGGTCGATGTTGACCGAGTTGACCAACGCCACCGGGTAGTCTTGGGCGAGCTTGGCGGCCAGCGCCAGGCAGTCGTCGAAGTTGCCGTTGACCTGGAGCAGCTTCGCGCCGTGCACCAGGGCCTGGGCCAGCTTGCCGAGGGCGATCTTGCCCTGCGGCACCAGCACCGCGCAGGTCACCCCGGCGCGGGCCGCGTACGCGGCGGCGGAGGCGCTGGTGTTGCCGGTGGAGGCGCAGATGATCGCCTTGTTACCCGCCTCGACCGCCTTGGAGACGGCCATCGTCATGCCCCGGTCCTTGAACGACCCGGTCGGGTTGGCGCCCTCCACCTTGAGGTAGACGTCGCAGCCGAGCCGCGCGGAGAGCACCGGCGCGGGCAGCAGCGGCGTGTTCCCCTCGTGCAGCGTGACGACCGGCGTGGCGTCGGTGACCGGCAACCGGTCCCGGTACGCCTCGATCAGACCCCGCCACATGCCGCTCTCCTCGCCTCTCGTACCCGTCACCGGTCACCACCGGCCGGGAGCCGTCCGTATCCGGGCCGCCCGCTCACGAGCCCCCCTCGACCCGCAACACGCTCGCCACCGAACGGACGATATCGAGCCCGCGCAGTTCGCCGACGGTCGCCGCGAGCGCCGCGTCCGGTGCGACATGGGTCACGATGACCAGGATCGCCTCGCCCGCTCCCCCGGCGCCACCACCGGCCGGCCCCTGCCGCACGGTGGCGATCGAGACGTCGTGGCGGGCGAACACCCCGGCCACCGCCTCCAGCACACCCGGACGGTCGGCCACGTCGAGACTGATGTGGTAGCGGGTGAGCGCCTCGCCCATCGGCCGCACCGGCAGGTCGGCGTAGGCGGACTCGCTGGCCGCGCGGACCCCGGCCAGCCGGTTGCGGGCCACCGCGACCACGTCGCCGAGCACCGCGCTGGCGGTCGGCGACCCGCCCGCGCCCCGGCCGTAGAACATCAACTGTCCGGCCGCGTCGGCCTCGACGAAGACCGCGTTGAAGGCGTCGCCGACCCCGGCCAGCGGGTGGCTCAGCGGGATCATCGCCGGGTGCACCCGGACGCTGACCGTCTCGCCGCCCTGCCCGTCGGCACCGCGCGCGGCGATGCAGAGCAGCTTGATCGTGCAGCCCATCGCCTTCGCGCTGGCCACGTCGGCGGCGGTCACCTCGGTGATGCCCTCCCGGTGTACGTCGTCGGCACCGACCCGGGTGTGGAACGCCAACGAGGCGAGGATCGCCGCCTTGGCCGCCGCGTCGAAGCCCTCCACGTCGGCGGTCGGGTCGGCCTCCGCGTACCCCAGCTCGGTGGCCTCCTCCAGCGCCTCGGCGAAGCCGGCGCCGGTGGCGTGCATGGCGGAGAGGATGAAGTTGGTGGTGCCGTTGACGATGCCGGTGACCCGGGTGATCCGGTCGCCGTGCAGCGACTCGCGCAGCGGGCGCAGCAGCGGGATCGCCCCGGCCACCGAGGCCTCGTAGTAGAGGTCGGCGCCGCCCTCGGCCGCCGCGTCGTGCAGCGTGCCGCCGTCCTCGGCGAGCAGCGCCTTGTTGGCGGTGACCACGCTCTTGCCGGCCCGCAGCGCCTCCACCAGCCACCCACGCGCCGGCTCGATGCCGCCGACCACCTCGACGACCACGTCCACGTCGTCGCGCTTGATCAGCCCGAGCGCGTCCGTGGTGAACAGGGCCGGATCGACCGGCAGGTCACCACGGTCACGCCCGAGCCGGCGTACCGCGATGCCGGCGATCTCCAGCGGGGCACCGATCCGGGCGGCGAGGTCGGCCGACTGCACGTGCAGCAGCCGCACCACCTCGGCACCGACGGTGCCGCAACCGAGCAGGGCCAGGCGCACAGGTTGATTCATCCCACATCCAAGGCGAGCAGGTCCTCTTCGGTCTCCCGTCGAACGATCAGCCGGGCCTGGCCGTCCCGCACCGCGACCACCGGGGGGCGCGGTACGTGGTTGTAGTTGCTGGCCATGCTGCGGCAGTAGGCACCGGTGCCCGGTACCGCGACAAGATCTCCGGGCTGCACGTCGGCGGGCAGGAATTCATCCTTCACCAGGATGTCCCCGGACTCACAATGCTTTCCCACCACGCGGGCGAGCATCGACCCGGCGGAGGTGGCCCGGGAGGCCAGCGTCGCCGAGTACGCGGCGTCGTAGAGCGCGGTCCGGATGTTGTCGCTCATCCCCCCGTCGACGCTGACGTAGGCCCGGTGCCCGTCGGCCGCGTCACCACCGGCGCCGACCAGCACGGACTTCACGGTGCCCACCTCATAGAGGGTGAACACGGCCGGGCCGACGATCGCCCGACCCGGCTCGATCGAGATGCGCGGCACCGTCAGGCGCTCCGCCGCGCACTCCGCGTCCACGATCCGGCGCAACCGCTTGGCCAGCTCGTGCGGGGTCGAGGGGTCGTCCTGGGTGGTGTACGCGATGCCGAAGCCGCCGCCGAGGTCCAGCTCCGGCAGCTCCACCCCACGGGCGTCGCGGATCTGCGCCTGGAGCGAGAGCACCCGGCGGGCGGACACCTCGAAGCCGCTGGTGTCGAAGATCTGCGAGCCGATGTGCGAGTGCAGGCCGCGCAGCTCCAGCACGTCCTCGTCGAGGATCCGCAGCGCCGCCGCGCTCGCCGCGCCCCCGGCCAGCGAGAAGCCGAACTTCTGGTCCTCGTGCGCGGTGGCGATGAACTCGTGGGTGTGCGCCTCCACGCCGACGGTGACCCGGATCATCACCCGGGGCCGGACCCCCCGCTCGCGGGCCAGCGCGGTGAGCCGGTCGATCTCGGCGGACGAGTCGACGATGATCCGGCCCACCCCGGCGTCCAACGCTCGGGTCAGCTCGGCCACGGACTTGTTGTTGCCGTGGAAGCCGATCCGCGCGGGCTCCATTCCGGCGGCCAGTGCGACGGCCAGCTCTCCACCGCTGCACACGTCGAGGAACAGCCCCTCCTCGGCGATCATCCGGACCACCGCGCGGCAGAGGAACGCCTTGCCCGCGTAGTAGACGTCCTCGTCCGGGAAGGCGGCCCGGAAGTCGCGGCAGCGCGACCGCAGGTCGTCCTCGTCGAGGACGTAGACCGGAGTGCCGAACCGGGCGGCCACGTCACGGACGTCCAGCCCCGCGACGACCAGCGCGCCCTCGTCGCCGCGCCGGGTGTTGCGCGGCCAGAGCCGCGGCACCAGGGCGTTGACGTCGCCCGGGGTACGCAGCCACGCCGGCCCCCGGTTGCCGATGTCACCGTGCAGCGCACCGGCCTCGTGAGCGCGCACCGGTCACATCCTCTCGGGGGCCGAGACGCCGAGCAGGCGCAGGCCGTTGGCGATGACCACCCGGGTGGCGTCGTTCAGCCAGAGCCGGGCCCGGTGCAGGTCGGTGACCTCCTCGTCACCCCGGGGCAGGATCCGGCAGTTGTCGTAGAACCGGTGGTAGGCGCCGGCCAGGTCCTCCAGGTAGCGGGCCACCCGGTGCGGTTCGCGCAGCTCGGCGGCGGCGGCCACCACGGCGGGGAACTCGGCGAGCGCCTTGAGCAGCTCGTTCTCCTTGTCGTGGTCGAGCAGCTCGGGCCGGAACGAGTCGGCGTCGCCCCGGGGCAGCCCGACCTCGGCGGCGTTGCGCGCGACGTTGGCCGTCCGGGCCGCCACGTACTGCACGTAGTAGACCGGATTGTCGCGGGTGGCCCGGGTCCACAGCTCGATGTCGATGTCGATCGGCGAGTCGCTGGAGTAGCGGGCCAGCGCGTACCGGGAGGCGTCCACCCCGATCGCGTCGACCAGGTCCTCCAGGGTGACCACGGTGCCGGCGCGCTTGCTCATCCGCACCGGCGCGCCGTCGCGGACCAGGTTGACCAGCTGGCCGATGAGGATCTCCAGGGTCTGCTCCGGCTCGTCGCCGAAGCAGGCGGCCATCGCCTTCATCCGGCCGATGTAGCCGTGGTGGTCCGCGCCCAGCATGATCACGACCCGGTCGAAGCCGCGCTCCCGCTTGTCCAGGTAGTAGGCGCAGTCCGCAGCGAAGTACGTCCACTCGCCGTTGGACTTGCGCAGCACCCGGTCCTTGTCGTCACCGAAGTCGGTGGTGCGCAGCCAGGTCGCGCCGTCGGCGTCGAAGACGTGTCCCTGCTCCCGCAGCCGGGTGAGGGCGTGCTCCAGCTCACCCCGGTCGTGCAGGTCCTTCTCGTTGAAGTAGGTGTCGAACTCCACCCCGAAGTCGCGCAGCGAGGACTTGATCTCCTCGAACATCAGCGCGACGCCCTCCACCCGGAACACCTCCTGAGCGGCGGCCTCGTCCAGCGACACCACCTCCGGCCGCCGGCTGGTGACCTCGGCGGCGATCTCGGCGATGTACGCCCCGCCGTAGCCGTCCTCCGGGGCCGCCTCGCCCCGGGCGGCGGCGAGCAGCGAGCGGGCGAACCGGTCGATCTGCGAGCCGGCGTCGTTGAAGTAGTACTCCGTACCGACCTCGGCGCCGGTGGCCCGCAGCAGGCGGCTCAGCGCGTCGCCGACCGCCGCCCACCGCACCCCGCCGATGTGCACCGGTCCGGTCGGGTTGGCCGAGACGAACTCAAGGTTGATCTTCAGGCCGGCGAGCCGGTCACCACGGCCGTACTCCTCGCCCGCCTCGACGATGGTCCGGGCGAGTTGGCCGGCGGCGGCGGCGTCGAGCCGGATGTTGAGGAAGCCCGGGCCGGCGATCTCCACCGACTTGATCCCCGCCGTACTGCCCAGCTCCGTGGCGAGCGCGGTGGCCAGCTCGCGGGGCGGTACGCCCACCTTCTTGCTGAGCTGGAGCGCCAGCGTGGCAGCGTAGTCGCCGTGCTCGGGATTGCGGGGACGCTCGACCGTCGTGTGCTCCGGCAGCGCGGAGCGGTCCAGCCCTCGGTCGGCGAAGACGGCGTGAGCGGCGGCCAGGACGGCTTCGGCGAGTTCAGCGGGAGTCACCGAACCATGTTATCGGGGGTAGACTCGGTCCCCGCGGCGGCGACCCGGCATCGGGGGCTGGGCCGCTGAACTCCTCTGACCGACCGACCTGACGAGGCACGATGAGCATCAGCACCCCGGGCGGCCCGCAGCGCCGCCCGACCGTGGTCAGCACCGGCAAGAAGCCGGCGGCAGGTCGGCCGGCCGCCGGCGCCAAGCCGACCAGCGACAAGAAGCCGGCGACCCCCCGCTCCGGCGGTGGCAAGGGTCCCCGCAAGCCGGTCACCCCGGTCAAGGTCAGCCAGAGCCGCCCCTGGGGGCCGATCGCTCTCTTCGTCGCCGTGGGTGTGCTCGCCGTCTCGATCATCGGCTTCGGCGCCTGGGCGACCTTCAAGGGCAGCCAGTCGTGGCAGGACAAGGCCGCGGCGATCGACGGCATCGTCAACTTCCGGGAGAGCGACCCGGAGAGCATCTCCAACCAGGAGCACCGGGCCGGCCCGATCGAGTACCCGCACAGCCCGCCGGTCGGCGGCCCGCACAACAACACCTGGCAGCGCTGCCTCGGTGACGTCTACGCGGCGCCGATCGCCAACGAGCACGCGCTGCACAGCCTGGAGCACGGCGCGGTCTGGCTCACCTACCGCCCCGACCTGCCCGAGGCGGACGTGGAGAAGCTGGCCGACATCGTCCGCGGCAACGACTTCATGTTCATGAGCCCCTACGAGGGCCTCGACAAGCCCGTCTCGATCCAGGCGTGGGGCTACCAGCTCAAGGTCGACGACGCCGGCGACTCGCGGCTGAAGGACTTCGCCACCGTGCTGGCGCAGAACGCCTCGATGGAGCCGGGTGTGCCGTGCTCCTCCGGCAACTACACCACCGGCACCGGCACCGAGCCGCGCGAGATGCAGCCCTCGCAGGGCGGCTGACATGCCGACCGCCGTGCAGGACCCACCGGTGACCGAGCAGACGGGCGGGGCGGCACCCCGTCCGGCCTCCCGGACGCTGCGCTACCTGACGCTGGCCCTGACGGCGCTGATGCTGCTCGCCGTCGGCTGGACGGCCGCGACGCTGGCCGCCGGGCGTACGCCGGGTGAGGACTCGGCCGAGGCCGGCTTCGCCCGGGACATGTCCCGGCACCACGCGCAGGCGGTGGAGATGGCCATGGTCGCGTACGCCAACGGGCAGGATCCGGCGATCCGGCAGATGGGGTACGACATGGCGCTGACCCAGCAGGCGCAGATCGGTCACATGCAGCGTTGGTTGCAGGAGTGGGACCTGCTGCCCACCGGCACCCGGCCGGCGATGGAGTGGATGCCGGACGGCGTACGGGTGGACGCGGACGGGCTGATGCCCGGCATGGCCACCCGGGAGCAGATCGCCCAGCTCCACGAGGCCCAGGGCGCCGAGGTCGACCGCCTCTTCATGGATCTGATCATCAAGCACCATCTCGGCGGGATCCACATGGTCGACGGGCTGCTCAAGACGTCCGACCGGGCCGAGGTGGTCCGGATGGCCGAGGCCATGAAGCTGGCGCAGCAGAAGGAGATCAACGAGCTCCGGAAGCTCCAGCAGGCCGCCGGCTGAGCTGAGACCAGGGCGGTCCGCGACCGCCGCGACAACCTCGTTCCACCCCGAGGGGCCCGCCGGAATCACCGGTCGGGCCCCTCGCCCGTGCGCGGACCACCCACACTCCCTCTTGTCCGATACACACCTTTAGTACTTTCTGAGCCAATTACTGAGCTTGACAACCTTTCTCCCCACATATCGTGACCAGTTGGGATTCGGGCTCGTTGCGCAGGACGTGGGGGTTGCACTCAGAGACGCACGGCGTTCGGTCACCAGCTGGTGCCGACGCCACACCATCGGCGGTGACGGGGCGGTGGCAGCCGTCCGTCGCGGACAGCGGCAGAGCGAGTCGGGAGCGCTCAGCCGCGAGCAGGAGCTGGAACTGATCGACACACTCCGGGGCGTCCACCCCGACGAGTTCGGTCTGGACGAGGAACTGTGGACTCGCCAGAGTCTGCACACCCTGATCGAGAAGCACTTCGGGCTGACCCTGGACGCCGGGGTCGTCGGGGCGTACCTGCGGGCCTGGGGGTTGGGCCCGCGCGAGCCGCGCGAGCGCGCCTGCGGGCTCTGCGTCGGCGCGGTCGAGCGATGGGTACGCGGCGAGTACCCGGCCATCACCCGAGCCGCCCAGGAGCACCTCGCCGAGGTCTACTGGCTCGGCCGGGTGCGGCTCGTCGGCACCATGCCGGCAGCCGACGTGATCTCGGCGGTCTCCTCGCGCGGGCGGGTGCGGTTCATGGTCACCACCCCGTCGGTGGACCCGGCACTCCCCCGGGACTTCGTGCTCCGCCTCAGCGGCACCGAACAGCGCACCGTGCACCTGATCGTGGACGGCTCCTGGGCCCGCAACGAATGGCCCCGCCGCCTCCCCCGCCGCATCGTGCCGCACCCCCTCCCCAGCTGCGGCCGCCCCCAAGCCGCCTAACCCACCCCCACCCCTACCTACCACCCACCCACCCTCCCCACCCGATCCACGCGTTGATCAAGAAGTTTTGGCCTCCGGAGCGCCCCTTCGAGCACCAAAACTTCTTGATCAACGGGGCTGGGTGGGGTGGGAGTGGGTGAGGGAGGGGATGGTGGGGTGACGGGGTGGGTCGGGGTGGTGTCGGGGTGCCGGTTCGGCGATCGGGGGGTGGGTTTGCTAGTCTTCACCAGTCGCTGAGCCCCCGTAGCTCAGGGGATAGAGCACCGCCCTCCGGAGGCGGGGGCGCAGGTTCGAATCCTGCCGGGGGCACCAGAGCAGAGCAGCACGAAAAGGCCGTTGACCAGGGCAAACCCGGTCAACGGCCTTACTCGTATGTCCGGCTGTGTCCGGCCGTCACCGGCCCGTGGCGGTCGTCTGCGCCATATACGTGCCCAAGTTTGGCGGGGGTCAGCCGTGGCCTAGCGCCCGTTCGATGCGCTGCCGCAGCACCGCGTCTCCGCCGTCAAGGCACTTGGCGTAGATCCTGAGCGCACATAGAGGATCGGGAGCACTCTTTCAGCGCCGGGTGAACTCAGCAGGCTAGCAACGAATGTAGTTTCTTCGCAGTGGCGGCGGCCCGGGTGAGACATGAACGCGCGGTCACAAACCTGCGGCTTCCCGCAACGGCCTCTCAGCCGCCTTCCGGGGAGAAGCTTCCGCGACGGGCCGCAATCGTAATGTTCGCCCCACCCTCGTCCGGCAGCACCAACGGCGACTCCTTGCGCCCTCCCTCAATCAATGGCGAGACCACGACGACGCTCACCTCGCCCGCAGCGTCATTTATCGGCAGCAGCACCTTTCCGGCGGCGTCCGACTTCCCCGTCGCAAAAACCTGACCACCGACGTCAACCAACGACACTTCCGCTTCCGGAATCCCGAGGAAAAAACAACCAGCGTCGCCCTCCACACAGACATTCACCCAGAGCTGCACGTCGACGTTGGCAGGCTCACCGCCACCACAGCCGGCTGCGCTCGTCACGGCCAACATGACCCCGAAGAGGGGTCCGAGCTTCGCAAGCTCTTTCCCCACCAGAGCCTCCGTTGTAGACGGAACCGAGCTTGCCGGGCATCCTACCGACGCATGGCCACGGCCGGTTCGACGCGCGAACCGCGCGTCTGTGCCGAATGCGTCCCGAAGTTGACCGCCCTAACCATCATTGGGCAGCATTTGCCCAGTTCAAGAGCAGGGTGCGGCAGGAGAAGGCGCACCCCTGCGGAGGCGGGGGCGCAGGTTCGAATCCTGCCGGGGGCACCAGAATCGACCAACACGCAAGGCCGCTGACCAGGAACACGGTCGGCGGCCTTCGTCGTGTGCACGGACGACGGCGCCGCCGGGCGCGGACCGACCGGGGTCGGACCGGCTGTTCCGGGTCGCTACGACCCCCGATCGGCGGTCAGTACGGGGGTGCGCGCCGACACTATGCTGTGAGCACCTCGCCACTCTGCGGAAGGGCTGCCGGTGCCCCGGGTGAACGTACGGTGGTCGCGGATCTCGGCCACCGAGAAGGCGTCCTACGGCGGTGCGGTGATCGCGGCCTCGGCCACGGTGGTGGTGGCGGTCGTGCAGGGTGTGGTGCCGCTGCTCGGGCAGGGCGGCACGGTCGCGGTCGCGCTGGTGTCGTTCCTCGCCGGGGTGGCCGTCACCGGGGCGACGGTCGCGGTGATCGCCACGGTACGCCGCCGGTCCCTGGCCGGTGCCGGGCCGGAGTTCGACGTGTTCGTCTCGACGCCGATGGCCTCGCTGCCCGAGTCGGAGTACCCGGTCCACCGTCAGCAGATCATGACGCTGGTCCGGGAGATCGAGCAGCGCTCCGGGCTGAGTTGCTACTACGCGGGTCGGGACCGTCCCGAGATCGTCGACTTCCCCGCCGTCGACCTCGGTTTCCGGGACGAGTTGCGGGCGCTGGCGCGCAGCCGGCACTTCCTGCTGGTGCTGCCGCTGTCGAATCCGTCGAGCGCGCTGGTCGAGGCCGGGGTGGCGATCGCCCTGGGGAAACCGTCCATCTACTTCAGACACACGTCGGCTGTGCTGCCGTTCCTCCTCCGTGGAGCGGCCAACTCCAATCATCCGGACATACCCCGGATCCGGGTCTACGAATACGCTGATTTCAGCGAGTTGGCGACCCTGGTCCGGGTCAACGGCAAGGGCCTTTTCGAGAGCCACACCTGACCAGCACGATCGGAACGTCGATGTCGAACATCTCGGGTGCCAAGAAGCTCTTCGTCATCATGCCGTTCGGTCTGAAACGGCTGCCCTCCGGCCTGATGCACGACTTCGACCGCTTCTATCACGGGATCCTGCGCCCGGTGGCCCAGGACGCCGGCTGGTCGGTGTTCCGCGCGGACGAGATCACCGAGCCGGGCACCATCGTCAACCAGGCGTTCCGGCACCTCCAGGCCGCCGACGTGGTGGTCGCCGACATCAGTTCGCCCAACGGCAGCGTCTACTACGAGTTGGGCGTACGGCAGGCGATCTCGCCGGGCAAGACGATTCTCGTCGCGGTGCACGGCACCGAGTTGCCGTTCGACCTGAAGAGCCAGCGGGTGTTGTTCTACAGTCCACAGTTCGACCAGGACCCGCGGTTCCGGTTCGCCTATCGCGAGGCGCTCATCTCGGACAGCCCGCACGTGCACAATCCGGTCCGGGACGCGTTGAGCGACCTGGGGTTGAACTTCCATCCCCGTACCGACCGGGTCGCCTTCGAGCAGGAACTGCACCACAAGATCGAGCGGAGCCGGAACATCGAGCAGTTGCTCGCCGTCTGGCACTGGGCGCGGCAGTCGGGTGACCTGCCGACCGGGGCGCTGTTGTCGCTCAGCTACCGGCTGGCCGCCGAGGGCGACTACGCCAGCGCGGTGCAGGTGCTCGACGCCGCCTTCCCGGAGGCCGACGGCGACTGGGAGGTACACCGGCAGCGCGGCTTCTACCTGCGCAAGCTGACCCGGCTCGACGCGGCCGAGGTGGCGCTGAACCGGGCGTACGAGCTGAACCCGTCGGACCCGGAGACGCTCGGCATGCTCGGCGGCGCCCTCAAACGCCAGGGCCGGTACGCCGAGGCGCTGCGCCTCTACCAGCAGGGTGCCACCCTCTCCCCCACCTCGTTGTACCTGGCCGTGGCCTGCGCCGGCATGTTGGCCATCGCCGATCCGGGCAACCCCGAGCCGGCGCTCGCGCGGTATCGGCAGTTGCTCGACGAGATCGACTCCCGCCCCGGTCAGGAGACCGACTCCTGGGCGAACCTGGTCCGCGCCGAGGCGCACTTCGTGCTGGGCGACGTGGAGGCGGCCCGCCGCTTCGGGCGGGCGGCGGTCCGGTACGGCGCCGAACGGCTCCACCTGGAGTCGACCGCCGACCAGATCCTCATGCTGCACGCCAACGGCCTGCCGCTGCGCGACGCGGACGGTTTCGCGCGCTGGCTGGTCGAGGGGGCCAAGGACGCGGCGTCGACGACCGTGGACGAGCGGGGCGCACCGACGAACGACCCGGACTTCCCCCGCCGGATGATCTTCCACATCTCCGACGTCCACTTCGGGTCGATCACCGAGGGCGGCAGTCGCATCGACCTGCACCGGTTCGCCGACACCGAGAACTCCGACCGACTCAGCGTCGAGCTGACCCGGGAGTTCCACGCCGCCCTCAAGCGGTCCGGCTGCGCCGCATCGGACGCCGTCCTGGTGGTCTCCGGCGACTCCACCTACACCGGTCGGCAGGACGAGTTCGACCTGGTCCGGCAGTTCCTCACGGAGTTGTGCGAGAACACCGGGATGGACCGCAGCCAGGTGGTGCTGGTCCCCGGCAACCACGACATCGACTGGCTCCAGACCAAGTCGAACCGGGCCAACCGCTTCGACAACTACCTCACCTTCGCGCACCAGTTCTATGGCGAGGAGCTGTTCCACGAGGTCTATCCGCGCATCGAGTGGGACCTGCGGACCTCGGGCACCCGGCCGGAGGCGAGGGAGATCGTCTATCGGCGTACCGACCGGACGATGACCATCGTCGGGTTGAACTCCTGCATCTTCGAGGACGACCAGAACCACTACGGCTACATCGGCAAACGCCAGCTCGACATCGTCAAGGAACTGCTGGAGCAGGAGCCACCGGAGAACGTACGGGTCGCGGTGATGCACCACCACCTGCACCCCTTCCCCGAACCGCTGGAGCCGCGACGGGGTGACGCGGTCGTGCTCGACCTGTCCACTGTCCGCGACGCCGGGTTGGTCGAGCAGCGCCTGGAACGGCTCGGCTTCTCACTGCTGCTGCACGGGCACAAGCACAAGCCGCAGTTGCGCGAGACGCTGGTGCGGATCCCGCAGAACGACTCCAGCGTCACGCCCCGCCCGCTGATCGTCTCCGGCTGCGGCAGCACCGGGGTCAGCCAGCACGAGCTGGAGCACAACCAGCCGAACCACTTCGCCGTCCTGGAGCTGGCCCAACCGGTGCGGATGCCGGGCGCCGACTTCCTGGTCATCGAGTGGCGCGAACTGGCCGTGGCACCGGGCGCCGAATGGGTCACCAAGCAGCGCTGGACCATCAAGGGCTGACGGGCCCGTTCCTCAGCCGCCCTCGGCGCGCCGGGCGCGGGCCCGGCGGCGACCCTCGTGCATGGCCTGCACCCGGGGGATCGGGATGGTCCGGCCCTCCTCGACCAGGTCGGCCGGGAGTCGCTGCGGCGGCGGCATCTCCTCGGCCCACGGGTCCCGGTCCGCCAGCAGGCCGGGCACCGTCCGGATGGTGAAGTCGGCCGGGCTCACCGACTCCAGGTCGGCCCAGGGCACCGGGAAGGAGACCGGCACACCGGGGCGCAGCCGGGGGCTGTAGACGGACACGACGGTGGCCCCGCCGGACCGGGTCGGGTCCACGAAGACCTTGCCCGCCCGGTCCTCCCGGATGAACGCGGTGGTGGCCAGCGCCGGGTCGAGCCGTTCCGCGCGGGCCGCGAGAGCCCGGGTGGCGGCGGCCAGTTCCTCGGCGTCCGGACCGGCCGCGATCGGTACGAAGACGTGCACCCCCTTGGCCCCGCTGGTCTTCACCCCGCCGGCCAGCCCGGCATCGGCGAGGGCCTGTCGGACCAGCAGCGCGGCGGCCACCCCGGCACCGAAACCGCCGTCCGACGGCGGATCGAGGTCGAGCACCAGGTGGGTGGGCCGGCTCAGGTCGTCGGCCACCGCCAGCGTCGGGTGGTACTCCACCGCGCGCTGGTTGGCGAACCACAGCAGGGTACGGCGGTCGTCGCAGAGCGCGTACGCGATCTCCCGGTGGGACGCCTCGGCCCAGACCGGCACCCGGCGTACCCACTCGGGGGTGTAGCGGGGAAGGTTCTTCTGCATGAACGGCGGCTGGCCGGGGCGTACCCGGACCACCGACAACGGTCGGCCGCGCAGGTGCGGGACGAGCCGGTCGGCGACCGCGTCCAGGTAGTCGACCAGGTCCCGCTTGATCGCTCCGGACCCGTCGAAGAGCGCCTGATCGAGGTTGGTCAGCGCCACGCCGTCCCGGGTCTCGTCCGCCCGACTCATCCGCTCACCATCCCGCCGCCGCGACACGCGGTCAACCGGAACGCGCCGATGGCGTCCACGCCGTCAGCTCGACCGGCGTGCCGGAGCGGGGACGGAACGACCCCGATCCGTCCACGCCATCAGCTCGACAGGGCGCGCTGGGGGGTGGCGGAGCCGCCCCGATCCGTCCACGCCGTCAGCTCGACAGGCATGCCGGAGCGGGTCGACCTCGAAGCCACCGGCTGGAACCACCTCCGGCGCCCTCGACCGCGCGGAACCACGCCGATCCGTCCCCGCTCTCAGCTCGACAGGGCGCGCTGGAGGGTGACGGAGCCGCGCCGATCCGTCCACGCCATCAGCTCGACAGGCGTGCTGGGGCATGGACGGTCGGCTCGACTCACTCGCCGTGACGCGGCACCCGGCTCCGCCACCGGCAGGTGACGCTCGGCACTGCCGCCTCCGCACGGCAGTCGACCCGGCGCACCCGCTCGGCCCCGGCGCAACCCCTCAGCCCAGCTCACCTGCTCGGCCCAGGGCACCCGAACAGCCCAGGGCACCCGCTCAGCCCAGCCGTTCGCCGGCGGCGATCGCGGCGAGCAGGCGGGCGGTGTGCGCGCGGGTCGCCGCGTACACGCCGGAGCCGTAGCTGACCCGGGCGACGCCGAGCGTGGCGAGGTCGGCGAGCGTCGGGGCCGCCGAGCGGGCCAGCACGTTCACCGGGCCGGGCACCTCCGCCACGAAGGTCCGCAGGTCGGCGGCGTCGGCGAGCACGATCGGATAGACGCAGTCCGCGCCGGCCGCCACATAGCTGTGGGCCCGGCGGATGGCTTCGGCGAGTCGCCGTTCCGGGTCGCCGGCCTGCTGGAGGAAGACGTCCACCCGGGCGTTGAGCACCACGGGTACGCCGGCCGCGTCGGCCACCGCCCGGACCTCGGCCAGCAGGTCGGCCTGCTTCTCGGTGTCCACCATCGCGCCGCCGCCGGGTTCGGAGTCCTCCAGGTTGAGCCCGACCGCTCCGGCGTCGAGCAGGCGCTCGACCAGCTCCGCCGGAGGCAGGCCGTACCCCCGCTCCAGGTCGGCGGTGACCGGCACGGTGACCGCACGGGCGATCCTGGCCACCGCCGCGAACATCTCGGCCGGTGGGGTGCGCTCGCCGTCGGCGTAGCCGAGCGACTCCGCGACGGCGGCGCTGCCGGTGGCGACGGCGGGGAAGCCGGCGTCGGCCACGGCTCGGGCCGAGCCGGCGTCCCAGGTGTTGGGCAGGACGAGTGGGTCACCGGGGCGATGCAGCGCGCGCAGCGCATTCGCCCGATCGATCACAGTAGAGGTCATACCGCGATTCTGGGCATCGGACGGGCGGGGCCCGAGAGCCAATCGAACCCGGGTGGTTGTGGCGAAGACCACTGATCTGACCGATCGGTCAGCCTCTGACCGATCGGTCAGGCATGCTGGCTGCCATGGCCCGCCCGACCCAGCAGACCCACGACGAGATCCTGGCCGCCGCCACCCGGCGGTTCGCCGCCACCGGCTACCGGGGCACCTCGTTGCAGGACATCGCGCGCGAGGTCGGCTGCTCCAAGGCGGCGGTGCTCTACCACTTCGCCAACAAGGAGGCGATCCTCACCGAGTTGATGGCGCCCGCGGTCGAGGTGTTGCAGGCGCTGGACGACCGGATCGCGGCGCAGGACGACCCGGCCCGCGCCCAGCAGGTCGCCACCGAGGGCTTCGTCGACCTGGCGGTCCGGTTCCGCGGCGAGATCGCCCTGCTCCGTGGCGAGTTCCCGGAACTGCTGCAACAACCCGACTTCGCGCACATCCACGAGATCTCCGAGCGGCTCATCGCCGCCCTGGCCGGACGGTCGTCCCGCGACTCGGCCCGGATCTGCGCACTGGTGCTGCTCGCCGGCATCGCCGAGACCTGCGGACAGTTCGCCGAGGTGTCCGACGAGGACCTGCGGGCCGCCCTGCTCGCCCTGCTGCGACGGGCGTTGGAGCCCGTTCACTGACCCGTTCCACCATTCACTGACCGAGGGAAAGGACCTCATGGCGACCCTGCTCTACCGGCTTGGCCGGGGTTCGATGCGCCGACGGCGGCTCGTGGCCGCGATCTGGCTCGTCGTACTCGTCGGGCTCGGCCTGGCCGCAGCGACCCTGCGCGGCCCGACGGCCAGCAACTTCACCATGCCCGGGACCGAGTCGCAGCGCGCTCTCGACCTGCTCGCCGAGCAGTTCCCGGCGGCGTCCGGCGCGACCGGCACGATCGCCGTCAAGGCGCCCGCCGAGGGACAACTCGGCACACCCGAAGGCCAGGCGGTGGTCCAGTCGATCACCCAGGAGGCCACGGCGGTCCCCGGCGTACTCGCCGCCGTCGACCCGTTCCAGGTCGGCGCCGTGTCGCCGGACGGCCGGTACGCCCTGATCCAGGTGCAGTTCGGCGGTGGCTCCGACGCGATCACCGAGGAGCAGCGGGAGGCGTACGAGGAGGTCGGCACCCAGGCCGCAGCCCAGGGCTGGCAGGTCGCCCCCGGCGGTGAGGTGCTCAACGCCGAGCCCGAGGTGGGCTCGACCGAGGCGATCGGTGTCGCGGTCGCCCTGATCGTCCTGGTGATCACCTTCGGTTCGCTGGTGGCGGCCGGGATGACCATGCTCAACGCGCTGATCGGTGTCGGCGTCGGCATGGCCGGCCTGTTCGCGCTCAGCAGCGTGGTCGAGCTGACCAGCACCGCGCCGATCCTCGCGCTGATGCTCGGCCTCGCCGTCGGCATCGACTATTCGCTGTTCATCACCTCCCGCTACCGGCAGAACCTCCTCGAAGGGCTGCCCGCCGACGAGGCGATCGGTCGAGCGGTGGGCACCGCCGGATCGGCGGTGGTCTTCGCCGGAGCCACCGTGGTCATCGCCCTCGCCGGGCTGTCGGTGGTGAACATCCCGTTCCTGACCGTGATGGGTCTGGCCGCAGCCGGCACGGTGACCGTGGCGGTGCTGGTGGCGATCACCCTGCAACCGGCCCTGCTCGGTTTCGCCGGCCGCCGGGTGCTGCCCCGCAAGCTGCGTACGGCCGCACCGCAGGCCGCCGACGGCGACCAGGGCACGCCGGAGACGACCGAGAGCGGCGTCGGCCCCGACGCGGCCACCATCACCGGCGAGGACCGGTCCACGTTCGGGTTCCGCTGGGCGGGATTCCTCACCCGCTTCCGGATCCCGGTGATCCTGGCCGGAGTGATCGGTCTCGGCCTGCTCGCGCTACCCGCCCCGGACATGCGTCTGGCCCTGCCCGACGCCGGCACCGCGCCGGCCGGCTCGGCTCCCCGGGTCGCCAACGACCTGATCACCGAGGGCTTCGGGCCGGGCTTCACCGGCCGACTCGCGGTGGTCGTGGCCGGCGACGACGCGCAGGCCACCGCCGCCGCCGTGCCGCAGGTGGCCAACCTGGTGCAGAACACCGAGAACGTGCTGGCGGTGGCCCCGCCGCAGCTCAGCCCGGACGGCCGGACCGCGCTGCTCGGCGTGATCCCGCTGACCGGCCCGACCGACCCGGCCACCGAGACGATGGTGCACGACATCCGTACGGCGGTCGACGGCGTCCAGGGCGCCGACGTGCTGCTGACCGGCGTGACCGCGATCGGCATCGACATCTCGGAGAAGCTCTCCGACGCGATGCCGGTCTATCTGGGCCTGGTGGTCGGCCTGTCGATCCTGCTGCTGATGCTGGTGTTCCGGTCGGTGCTGGTGCCGATCAAGGCGGCGCTGGGCTTCCTGCTCACCGTGGCGGCCACCTTCGGTCTCACGGTCGCGGTGTTCCAGCAGGGTCACCTGGCGGACCTGTTCGGCCTGGACACCCCGGGCCCGCTGATCAGCTTCCTGCCGATCCTGCTGATCGGCATCCTGTTCGGCCTGGCCATGGACTACGAGGTCTTCCTGGTCTCCCGGATGCGGGAGGACTTCGTCCACGGCGACACCGCCCAGCAGGCCACGATCAACGGGATGGGGCACGGTGCCCGGGTGGTCACCGCCGCCGCGCTCATCATGACCTCGGTCTTCGGCGGGTTCGTCTTCCTCGACGACCCGGTCATCAAGTCGATGGGCTTCGCGCTGGCGGTCGGTGTCGCCATCGACGCCTTCGTGGTCCGGATGACCATCGTCCCGGCGGTGATGTCGCTGCTCGGCAAGGCGGCGTGGTGGCTGCCGCGCTGGCTGGACCGGTTCCTGCCCAACGTCGACATCGAGGGCGAGAAGCTACGCGCCAAGCTCGACGACAAGGTGCACGCCGGCACCTGACGGGTTGCGTGTAAGGAGGGGTCCCCTGCTAACGCCTCGTGCATAGCAGGGGACCCTTCCTAACATCAGCGCCCGCCCGCGACGAGCGCACGCACCACACCGCAAGCGCGCGTTCAGACGCCTGCGGGATAGGTTTCCATCTCGCCCGGTGTGGTCAGCGCGGGCAGTGGGTGCAGGGCGGTGGTCTCGTCGCACCAGACGAAGGCGTCGTACCGGTCCCCGAGCCGGGTCGGCACGTAGTTGCCCCACGACTCGAACGACGGGTCGTAGACCACGCCGACCGCCCGGTGGTCGAGTGTGTCGGTGACCCAGCCCGGCTGGTCCGGGCCGCCGAAGACCAGCACCGCCCGGTCCGGCATCAGCTCGTGCAGCCGGTGCTCCAGTGAGCCGGGGCGGGCCGGCGGCACCACCATCGCCTCGGCCGGGGAGCCCCAGCGCGGTGCTGCCGTCACCGTGCCGCGATAGCTGCCGAAGCCGATCAGGGCCACCCCGTCCGGCCCGTAGCGGTCCCGGGCGAGCTGGCCGATGTTGAGCATGCCGTCGGCGGCCATGTCGGTGGCCCGCGCGTCACCGACGTGCGTGTTGTGCGCCCAGACCACACCCCGGGAGCCCGGCCCGTAGTGGTCCAGCAACCGGTCCAGGGTGTCGGCCATGTGGCCGTCGCGGATGTTCCACGATCCCGGCCCACCGGCCACCATCTCCCGGTAGTACCGCTCCGCGCCGGCCACCACCTCCGCGTTCTGCCAGGCCGAGAAGGCGCCCGGTCCGGCCGTGGCGGCGTGTTCGCGGGTACGCGCCAGCAGCCGTACCACCTCCTCCTCGCAGCGGGCGGAGACGAAGCGGCTGGCCAGGCCGTACTCCTCCACCTGCTTGCCGTACGGCTCGAAGCACCGGTACGCGTCCTGGGCGGCCTCCAGCGACGCCGGGTCCTCCTCGCCGAGGTAGTCGAAGATGGCCTGCATCGACTCCCACAGGCTGTACACGTCCAGACCGTGGAACCCGGCCCGGGACGACTCGGGTCGTTCCAGGTTCCACGCCCGCAGCCAGCGGCAGAACCGGGCCACCTCGGCGTTGGACCACATCCAGGTCGGCCAGCGCTCGAAACGCTCCAGCGCGGTCTGCGGCTCCGTCGCACCACCCGCCGCAGCGGTCACCGAACGGTTCACCCGGTCGCAGTCCGGCCAGTCACCCTCCACCGCGACGAAACTGAACCCGCACTCGGCGATCAACCGCCGGGTGAGCTGTTCCCGGATGCGGTAGTAGTCGTGGGTACCGTGCGTCGCCTCGCCGATCATCACCACCCGGACGTCCCGGACTCGCTCCAGCAACGGGTCGAGGTCGCTCGGCGCGCCGAGCCGCTGTACCAGCATGCCTGCGGCTACCCGGCACCCCTGGGAGCAAACCCGGGGGTGTGCCGGGCGCCTCGGGCGGGTAGATCGGACACCATGACCGACAGCGGTGCCTTCCTGCCGGACCAGATCGCGGGGCTGGACTTTCCCGTCTCCCGCGAGGACCTGATCCGCTGGTGCCAGGAGAACGGCGCCAGCACCGAGCAGTTGGAGGCGGTCCGGGCGCTGCCGGTGGAGCACTTCGGCTCCCCGGCCGAGCTCGGTGAGGCGCTGCGCGCGGCGACCTGATCCGAGGTCAGCGCGCGTGCAGGAGCCGGTGCAGGGCCAACCACTGCTCCGGCCAGACGTGCCCGACCGGGGTGTCCGGCGCGAGCCGCCCGGCGCGCAGCGCCGCGGCCAGGCGGGCCCGCAGGTACTGCCGGGCCAGCGAGGCCGCGACCGAGCCGCCGGCACCGCCGAAGCCCAGCTCCACCATCCGCCGGTACGCGGGCAGCGTCTGCGGGGCCAGCAACGGACGTGCCCGACGGTCCACCCGCAGGATCCCCGCGTCGACCCGGGGCACCGGACGGAACGCGGCACGCGGCACCCGGCCGGCGAGCCGCCACTCGAACTCCGGCCAGGTCAGCACCGTCAGTCGGGTCCACCTGCCGTAGTCACCGGCGCGGCGACGGGCGTACTCCCACTGGGTCATCAGGGTCGCCGACCGCAGCGCGCCCTGACCCGGCCATCGAATTACCGGGCACGGACGCAGCCGACCCACGTCGGACGCGGGTCAGGCGGGCAGGTCGACGGTGGCGGAGCGGGTCCGGGCGGTCTCGGCGGCGGCCAGTACGGCGACCACCTCGCGGCCGAAGCGCACGTCGCAGCGGTGGTCCCGGGTGCCGCCGTCCACTTCGGCCAGCAACTGGTCGATCGCCACGGCGAAGGCGGTCGCCGAGGAACCGTCCGGGTTCGGCAGCCGCTCGACGCCGTTCTCGCCATAGAGGGTGAACTCCGCCGCCACCGCCTCGGGCGGGGCGTCCAACGTCAGCGACACCGTGCTGGTGGCCCCGCCGTCGTGGGTGAGCAGCAGGTGCACCAGATCACCGGGGCCGTCCACGGCCGTCACCCGGTTCACCCGGCCCAGCACCGGCAGCAGGACGGACAGCGCGTGCGGGCCGATGTCCCAGAGCGCGCCGCGCTCGCGCCGCCAGGGCGACTGGGCGTACGGGCTGCTGGGCTGGAAGATCGACGCGAACCGGACCACGCTCGCGGTGTGCCAGCCACCGGCCGCCGCGACGGCCGTGATGAAACCGGCGACCTCCGGCTGGTAGCGGCCGGTGAAGAAGACCACCGAGGCCACGCCGGAGGCGGTGGCGGCCTCGACCACCCGGTCGGCGTCGGCGACGGTCAACGCCAGCGGCTTGTCCAGCAGCAGGTGACGGCCGGCGGTGGCGGCCCGGACGGCGATGTCGGCCTGCACGTCCGGAGGCAGCGCCACGGCTACTGCCTCGCACGCCTCGATCAGCGCCTCGACCTCGGTGAAGGCCGGTACGCCGTATCGGGTGGCCAGCGCGGCGGCGCGATCCGGGTTGCGTCCCCAGACGCCGACCAGTTCCGCTCTCGGGTGCGCGTCCAGCGCCGCCGCATGCGTCTGTGCCGCCCAGTGGCCGGTGCCGAACAACCCGAACCGCATAACCGGTACCTCCCCGTCGTTGATCGCCACGGCCGACCCGCGGCACGGTCCACGCTAGTCCCCCGGCGGGTCCGGCCCGCCGCCCCGCCGCCTGTACTACGGGGGTTAGTAGAGTGGGCCGGTGATCGGAACGAGCACCGGACGGACCCGGTGACCGCCGCGCCCGCCGCCGGGTCCCCGGTCGACGGCGTCCCGGCGACCGTCGCCATCGTGCTGTCGCTGCTGGTCGCCGTGTGGGCGCTGGTGGCCACGCTGCGCCACCGGGCGCCGGACCGGGTGCAGATGATCGGCCTGGCCGTGCTGGAGCTGGCGTTGCTCGGGCTGGCGGTGCTGGCCGGGGTGGCCCTCGCCGGTGGCGAGCAGCCCGGCGAGCCGGGGGCGTTCTTCGGCTACCTGGTGACGCTGGTCTGCCTGCCGCCGCTGGCCGCGGTGCTGGCCCGGATGGAGCCGACCCGCTGGGGTTCGGCGATCGTCTGCGCGGTCTGCCTGGTGACGCCGGTGGTCGTGGTGCGGCTCCAACAGACCTGGGAGGTGCTCGGTGGCTGAGTCGCGGACCGCCGGGACGACCCGGACCAATGCCGGCCCCGGCCGCCTGCTGATCGCGGTGTACCTGCTCTTCGCGATCGCCGCCACCAGCCGAGCCGGCCTCCAGATCATCACCCGGTTCGACGAGGCGCCGCTGGCGTACCTGCTCTCGGCGCTGGCCGCGCTGGTCTACATCGTGGCGGCGGTGGGGCTGGCCCGAGCCGGGCACGCGGGCCGCCGGCTGGCCCTGGCCTGCTGCCTCGTCGAGCTGGTCGGTGTGGTCGGGGTGGGCGCGTTCAGCCTGGCCCGCCCCGACCTGTTCCCGGACGAGACGGTCTGGTCCGGCTTCGGCAGCGGGTACGGCTACATCCCGCTGGTGCTGCCCGTCCTCGGCCTGGCCTGGCTCTGGTTCACCCGCCCCCGGGTGTAAGGAAGGGTCCCCTACTAACGCCTCGTGCATAGGAGGGGACCCCTGCTAACACCCAACACCCACCACCCAACACCCACCACCGACAGGAGCGGGTCAGTCGCGCGGACCACCCGCGACGTAGATCACCTGACCGGAGACGAAGGACGCCCCCTCGCTGGCCAGGAACGAGATGGTGTGCGCCACGTCCTCGGGCCGCCCGACCCGGCGTACCGGGATCTCCCCCTCGGCGTGCTTCTGCATGGCCTCGAAGTCGATTTTCATCCGGGCGGCGGTCGCGGCGGTCATGTCGGTGACGATGAAGCCCGGCGCCACCGCGTTGACGGTCACCCCGAACGGCCCCAGCTCGATGGCGAGGGTCTTGGTGAACCCCTGCATCCCGGCCTTCGCGGCGGCGTAGTTGGCCTGCCCCCGGTTACCGAGCGCGGACGTGCTGGAGAGGTTGACGATCCGACCCCACTTGGCCTCGACCATGTGCTTCTGCGCCGCCTGGCTGACCAGGAACGCACCCCGCAGGTGTACGCCCAGGACGGTGTCCCAGTCGGCGTCGGTCATCTTGAACAGCAGGTTGTCCCGCAGCACCCCGGCATTGTTGACCAGCACGGTCGGTGCGCCCAGCTCGGTGGCGACCCGTTCGACGGCGGCCTCCACCTGCGCCCGGTCCGACACGTCCGCGCCGACGCCGAGCGCCCGGCCACCGGCCGACGTGATCGCCTCGACCGTCTCGGCGGTCGCCGACTCCTCGATGTCGACCACCGCGACGGCCAGCCCGTCGGCGGCCAACCGCCTGGCGGTGGCCGCGCCGATCCCGCGCGCCGCCCCGGTCACGATCGCGACCCGCTGCCCCTCCGACATGCCTACCTCCCGGTAACCTCGCTCGACGGCAGGAGCCTAACCCACCTCCCGCCCGCCTCCGGCCCACCGCAGTCCCCGGCCGGTCTGCGACGGCCGGGGACGCGCCTGCGTGGAAGCTAGGAGGACCAGGATCGACAGAGCCGGATCCACCGGTACCCGTGGCCGGCGATCTTGAGCTTGTCCAGCTTGCCCACGTCGTCGTAGTTGCGGTCGGCCAGCACGTCGATCGGCAGCTCCGCCTCCGACTCCAGCAGGCTCAGGTCGACCTCGGCGTCGTCGGTGCCCAGGTTGTGCAGGAAGACCATCGTGCCGGTCGGCCCGTCGGCCCGGTGCGCCAACACCCCCGCAGGCATCGGTACGTCGATGTGGGTGGTCGAGCCGGACCCGATCTCCGGGGCCTCGCGCAGCGTACGGATCATCCGCTCGAACCAGCCGAGCAACGAGTTGCGGTCCCGTCGTTGCAGGGTGACGTTGACCTTCTCGTACCCGAACTCACCCTTGTCGATGACCGGGCGCACCAGCTTCTCCGACTCCGCCCGGGAGAAGCCGGCATTGGCCTCGTAGGACCACTGCATGGGGGTACGGATCGCCTCCCGCCCCGGCAGCGCCAGGTCCTCGCCCATGCCGATCTCCTCGCCGTAGCGCAGCACCGGCGTGCCGCGCAGCGAGAACTGGAGCGAGTACGCCAACTCGATGCGCCGCCGGTCGTTGCCGAGCATCGGCGCGAGCCGACGACGGATGCCCCGGTCGTAGAGCCGCATGTCCTCGTCCGGGCCGAACTGCGCGTACACCTGGTTGCGTTGTTCGGCGGTGAGCCGGGACAGGTCGATCTCGTCGTGGTTACGCAGGAAGGTGGCCCACTGGCCGCCCTCCGGCAGGGCCGGGGTGTCCCGCAGCGCCTCGATCACCGGCTCCGGGTCCTGCCGGGCCATGGCCAGCATCAGCCGCCCGTTCAGCATGAAGTCGAAGAGCATGTGCACCCGGTTGGCCGAGCCGCCGCTGTCGCCGAAGAAGGCGGGCAGCTGGTCCGGCTCGACGTTCGCCTCGGCGAGCAGCACCGCGTCGCCCCGACGCCACTGCACGTGCTGGCGCAGCTCGGTGAGGAACTCGAAGTCCAGCTCCGGGTTCGGGTCGCCGGGCTCGGTGCGCTCGATGATGAACGGCACCGCGTCCATCCGGAACCCGGCCACCCCGAGCTGGAGCCAGAACGACATGATCTTCTTGATCTCGGCGCGTACCTGGGGATTCGTGGTGTTGAGGTCCGGCTGGAACTTGTAGAAGCGGTGGTAGTACCAGGACTTCGCGGTCCGGTCGTAGGTCCAGGTCTCGTGCTGCTCGCCGGGGAAGACCATGCCCTGGTGCCGGTCCGCGGGCTCCTCGTCGGACCAGACGTACCAGTCGCGGTACGGCGAGTCCGGCGACGAGCGGGCGGAGACGAACCACGGGTGCTGGTCCGAGGTGTGGTTCACCACCAGGTCGATGATCACGCGGATGCCCCGGTTGCCGGCCTGGTGCAGCAACTCGGCGAAGTCGCCGAGGGTGCCGAAGCGCGGGTCGACGTTGTAGAAGTCGGTCACGTCGTACCCGTCGTCACCGTTGGGCGACGGGTGGATGGGGTGCAGCCAGAGGCAGGTCACGCCCAGCCGGGCCAGGTAGTCCAGCCGGCCGATCAGACCCCGGATGTCACCGACCCCGTCGGCGTCGGAGTCCGCGTACGTGTCGATGTCGAGGCAGTACACGACCGCCTCCGAGTACCACCTGTCAGACATGCCCGGGAACCTTCTCCGCACCGCCCGCCCGGCAAACCCGCCGACGTCGCGAGCGGGACCCCGCCGGGGACGGCTGATCGGTACCGTGCCGTCATGCGGAGCATCGAGTGGTCCAGCGGGACGTGGCACGGGCAGCCGGCACGGACGGGCGTGGAACCGGCCGGCGTCCTGAGCGTCGAACCGGGGCCGAGCAGCGACCTGTGGCGGCACACCAGCTACGGGTTCGTGCACGACGACGCTCCGGCCCTGCTCACGCCCTTCCCGGTGGGCAGCGCGATGGAGGTGGACTTCCCGCTCGACTACACCGAACAGTTCGACCAGGCCGGCGTACTCGTGTGGGTGGACGACCGCACCTGGGTCAAAGCCGGAGTGGAGGTCAGTGACGGCCACCCCCAGGTCGGCGCGGTGGTCACCCGCGAATTCTCCGACTGGTCGGTCGCCCCGGTGCCCGACTGGGTCGGCCACGAGGTGACGGTACGCGTCAGCCGCACCGGCGACGCGCTGACCGTACGCGCCCGGGTGGCCGGCGAGCAGTGGCGGCTGGTCCGGCTCGCACCGCTCGCGCCCGACGCCGACGCCTCCGCCGGACCGTACTGCTGCTCCCCCAGCCGGGGCGGGCTGACCGTCCGGTTCACCGACTGGCGACTCGGCCCGGCCGACGCCGCCCTGCACCCCGAGGAGTAACAGCGGCCCCGCGCGGGTAGGAGCCTTCCTTTACGGAACCTCGCGGAGGCACCGCATGGCACTCGCCCAGGATGTCGACCCGAGCCAGCTCGGTGGACTCACCGGCTGGGTGGCCGGCGTGATCGAGGCGGGCGGAGCGGTGGGCGTGGCCCTGCTGGTCGCCCTGGAGAGCATCATCCCGCCGATCCCCAGCGAGATCGTGTTGGCGATGGCCGGGTACCTGGCCGGCGAGGGCCGCTTCAACGTGATCGTGGTGACCGTCGCGGCCACCGCCGGTTCGCTGCTCGGCGCACTGGTGCTCTACTGGCTCGGCGCCGCACTCGGCGAGGAACGGCTCAAGCACTGGCTCGACCGCCTGCCGCTGGTGGACCTGGAGGACCTGGAGAAGGCCGACCGCTGGTTCGAGCGGTACGGCCGGCGCGCCGTCTTCTTCGGTCGGATGGCGCCGGTGGTCCGCAGCCTGGTGTCGATACCGGCCGGCGCCAACCGGATGCCGCTGGTCGAGTTCGTCACGCTGACCACGCTGGGCAGCGGCATCTGGAACGGGCTGTTCATCGGGCTCGGCTACGCGCTCGGCTCGCAGTGGCACGAGATCGACCGCTACAGCTCCTGGTTCGACTACGGCATCATCGCCGTCTTCGTCTTCATGATCGTCTCCTGGGCGATCAAGAAGAAGCGCCGCCGCGCCCGGACCCGCACCCCCGCCTCCCGCTGACCCTGCAGCTCCGCCCCGCCCCGCCCTCGCGCCCGCCCCGCCCGGCCCGGCCCGGCCCCGTCGATCATGGAGTTGTGGCGCTCGTTCTGCACCGTTATGCAGCTTTTGCGGGGGGCCATGACTCCATGATCGATGGGCAGGGCGGGACCTAGGGCAGGCGACCAGGGCAGGGCGTGATCCAGGTTTGGCCAGGGCGGGGCGGACAGGGGCGGGCGGGGCCGGTGGCGGTCAGGGGAGGGTGCGGAGGTGGGGGGCGACGGTGCGGGCGAAGGAGTTGTTGTGGGTGACGTCCCAGTTGATCGACCAGGTCATCGCGCCCCGCAGCCCCGGGTAGGTACGCGGCGGGCGGAAGCTGCCGCAGTTGGTGCCCCGGGTCAGGCAGTCCATCGCGGCGTTGACCACGCTGGGCGCGACGATGCCGCCACCGGCCGCCCCGGGACCGGCCGGCAGACCGAGCCCGACCTGGTCGGGCCGTAGTCCCGCCTCCAACTGGATGCAGGCCAGCGCGACGATGAAGTTGACCGTGCCCTGGGCGTACGCGGCGTTGTTGTCGCAGCCGAGCATCGCCCCGGAGTTGTAGAACTGGGTGTTCACCACGGTCAGGATGTCCTTGATGTCCAGCGCCAGCTTGAAGTAGCTGGTGGTGGGGTTCTGCATGTCGATGGTCTGCGGTGCCATCGCGATGATCAGCCGACTGCCCACCTTCGCCCGCAGGGAGCGCAGCGCCTGCCCCATGTAGGTCGGGTTCAGGCCGTTCTCCAGGTCGACGTCGACGCCGTCGAAGCCGTAGCGCTGGATCAGCGCGTACACACTGTCGGCGAAGGCCACCGCGGACGCCGCGTCGTTCACCGCGACCCGGCCGGTCTCGCCGCCGACCGAGATGATCACCTTCTTGCCGCGGCTCTGGAGGGTGCGCACGTCGGCGGAGAAGTCGGCGTCGGTGTAGCCGCCGAGCGAGGCGGACAGGCCCGGGTCGATGGCGAAGGAGACCGCGCCGGGCGTGGTGGTGGCGTCGGCGAAGGCGACTGCGACCAGGTCGTACTCGGTGGGCACGTCGCGCAGCCGCAGCTCGACGGCCGGGTTGTCGAAGTTGTGCCAGTACCCGGTGAGGATGTGCTTCGGCAGGCCGGTGACCGGCGGCGGGCTGGTCGGCGGCGGGGTCGTCGGAGGTGGCGTGGTCGGCGGCGGCGTCGTCGGGGGCGGGGTGGTCGGCGGCGGCGTGGTCGGGGTGGTGCCACCGGCGCAGGCCGCGCCGTTGAGCCGGCAGTTCGTGGGTACGCCGGAACCGTTGCCGAGGAAGCCGAAGGAGACCGACGCGCCGGGGGCGATGGTGCCGTTCCAGGAGCGGTTGGTGAACGTGTGGCGCTGGCCGCTGGAGGTCAGCAGCGCGTCCCAGTAGCTGCCGAGCGTGGTGCCGTTGGGCAGGTCGAAGGCGAGGCTCCAGCCGTTGACCGTGCTGCTGCTGCCGTTGGTGATGGTGTACTTCGCCTCCCAACCGGAGCCCCAGTCGGACGTCTTGGCGAAGCTGGCGGTGACTCCGGCGGCGTACGCGGCGGGCGCCAGCCAGACCGCACCGAGCGCGGCGGCCAGTGCGCCGACCACTGTGAGCACCAGGGTTCGGGACCGTTTCATGTGAGCCTCCAGACCGGACGGAAATCCATGGGCATCGACCTGGCGCTCATTATTAAGACTGTTAACTATTTCTGTCCAGAGCTGGCGTGGGGTTGTTAGGAGGGGTCCCCTGCTATGCACGAGGCGTTAGCAGGGGACCCCTCCTTGCACGAACCCCTTACCCGAGCACCGCGCTCAGCGGCGGAACTGGAACCAGTTGACGTTGACGAAGTCGTTCGGCTGGCCGCTGCTGAACGTCAGGTAGACGGTCTGTCGACCGGTCACCGAGGTGACGTTGCCGGGCACCGAGCGCCAGCTCTGCCACCCGCCGGTGTTGGCGAGGGCGAAGCTGCCGATCGGCGTACTCGTCGGGCTGCCGATCCGCACCTCGACCAGGCCGCTGACGCCGGCCGCCGCGCCGGAGGCGACCCGGGCCACGAAGTCGCGCGGCGCGGTGGAGCCGAAGTCGACGTTGTCGAAGCGGACCCAGTCACCGTTGCGCAGCGCCGCGATGTTCTGCCCGCCCTCGGAGCACGCCTCGACGATCACGCCGTTCTGCGCGTTGTACGACTCGGCCTGGATGGTGCCGTACGCGTCCCGCACCCCGGTCGGGGGTGGCGTGGTCGGCGGCGGGGTGGTCGGCGGGGTGCTGCCGCCACGGCTGTAGACGGCCACGTAGTCGACGAGCATCGGACGCCCCGGCACGGTGGCCGAGGTCGGCGTGGCGCTGCCGGCCACCCCGTTCGGGAAGGCGCCGCCCATGGCGACGTTGAGCAGCAGGAAGTAGCCCGCGTGGCTGGTCATCTGCGACCAGTACGGCTCGCCGACCCGGGACTGGCTGACGGAGTGGTAGAGCTGCCCGTCGACGTACCAGCGCAGTTGCTGCGGGCTGGTCGAGGCGTCCCACTCGAAGCGGTAGGTGTGGAAGGCCGACTGGCAGGTGCTGCCGGGGCAGGCGCGGGAGCCACCGAGGCCGTTGTGCTCGTCGCACGGGCCGCCGGGCGCCACGCCGCAGTGCAGCACGCCCCAGACCGTGTTGAGCCCGTTGACGTTCTCCATCACGTCGAACTCGCCGATGCCGGGCCAGTTCTGGTAGTTGCCCCGGTACGGCGAGCCGAGCGCCCAGAACGCGGGCCAGTAGCCGGAGGCGGCGGCGCCGGTGACGTTGGGCATCTGGATGCGGCCCTCGATGGCCAGGATGCCGCCGCTCGGGGCCTTGAAGTTGCTGCGTACCGTCTCGATCCGGGCCGAGGTCCAGCGGCCGGAACTGTCACGCAGCGGCGTGATCCGCAGGTTGCCGGCGCCGTCGTGGCTGACGTTCGAGGTGCTGTTGGTGTACGTCTGGATCTCGCCGGTGCCCCAGTTGGGCGGCCCGCCCGGGTAGCTGGTGCCGGTGTCGATGATCCAGTTGCTGGACGACGGCAGGGTGCCGGCGGCGCCGGTGAAGTCGTCGCTCCACACCAGGCTCCACCCGGACGGGGGCGTCGGCACGGCGGCGTCGGCGGTCGCGGCGAGCCCCGCGACGCCGGTGACGGTGGCGGTGATCAGGGCCAACGCGAGCCGCAGCCGGCGTCGCGCGGGCAGGGCGGCGGGCGCCGCCGGGGCAGGTGTCATGGACGTGCCTCTCTGCGGGACGGGGATGTGAGAGCGCTCTCTCAGGAGTTGTACGTCCGACTCGAACAGTTGTCAATGTCGATCGACCGGCTCTCGTTCGGCCCGGATGTTAGGAGGGGTCCCCTGCTATGCACGAGGCGTTATCAGGGGACCCCTCCTTACACGAGCAGGGCGGGTTTCCCCCGACCACCACAGGGGGTAATTGCCGCCCGACGGCGCGGACGGACCGCTCCGGCAGGAGCGGACGGTGGTGGTGATGGTCAGGCAGGTGGCGACGGCGCCGACCGGGCAGGTCGAGGAGACCGACCTGCTCACGGTGGGGGTCGAGGAGGAGTTCCTGCTGGTCGACCCGGACGGCGGCGCAGCGGTGCCCGCCGTCGAGGCGGTGTTGGAACAGGTCCCGGCGGAACTCCACGGTCAGGTGGAACGCGAGTTCCAGACCAGCCAGATCGAGATCGGCAGCCCGCCCGGGCTGGAGCTCTCCTCGATCCGGCACTCCCTGGCCCTGCTGCGCGCCTCGCTCGCCGACGCCGCCGACCGGGCCGGTGCCCAACTGCTCGCCATCGGCACCGGGCCGATCGACGGGCCGGTGCCGCCGGTGGTGGACAAGCCCCGCTTCGACCGGATGATCGAGCGCTACCGGCTGCTGGTGCCGGGGCCGGGCAACAACGGCATGCACGTGCACGTCGGGGTGCCGGACCCGGACACCGGGGTGCAGGTGCTCAACCACGTCCGGCCGTGGCTGCCGATCCTGCACGCCGTCACCACCAACTCGCCGTACTCCGGGGGCGAGGACACCGGGTACGCGAGCTGGCGCTCGATCGAGTGGGAACGCTGGCCGTCGGTGGCGCCGACGCCGTTCCTGAACTCCCACCACCACTACCGACGGCTGATCGACCAGCTGATCGGCAGCGGGGTGATGCTCGACGAGGGGATGCTCTACTGGTACGCCCGGCTGTCGGCCAAGTACCCGACGGTCGAGCTGCGCATCGGCGACGTCTGCCCCACGGTGGACGACGCGGTCCTGGTCGCCGGCCTGGTCCGCGCGCTGGTGGCGACCGCGCTGGACGACATCGCCGCCGGACGGCCGCCGCTGCCCGCCGACCACCACCTGCTGGTCGGCGCGCACTGGCGGGCCGCGCACGACGGGCTGGAGGGCGACGCGGTCGACCTGGCCACCGGTGAGCTGCGCCCGGCGTGGGACCTGCTCAACCAGCTCGTCGGGCGGCTCGGCCCGGCGCTGGACCGGCACGGTGACCTCGCCGAGGTGACCGAGCTGCTGGACCGGCTGCGGGAGCACGGCACCGGCGCGGCGCGACAGCGCGCGGTGTTCGCGCGTACCGGTCGGTTGGAGGATGTGGTGGCGGACGTGGCGCGACAGACCCGGGGCGAGATCCCCGAGTGACAGGAGGATGGCCGTGGCGGAACGGTTGATCGTCGTCGGCGGGGACGCCGCCGGCATGGCGGCTGCCGCCCAGGCGCGGCGCCGCCGCGGCCCGGACGACCTGGAGATCGTCGCGTTCGAGCGGGGCCACTACACCTCGTACTCGGCGTGCGGCATCCCGTACTGGATCAGCGGACTGGTCGGCGACGCGCAGCAGCTCGTGGCCCGGGACCCGGCGACCCACCGGGAGAAGTACGACATCGACGTCCGGCTCCGGCACGAGGTCACCGAGATCGACCTGGACCGCCGCGAGGTGGTCGCCCGCGATCTGGAGGGCGGCGGCGAGATCCGGGAGGGCTTCGACACCCTGATGTACGCCACCGGCGCGGTGCCGACCAAGCCGGACTGGGCGCGTACGGATGCGCTCGGGGTCTTCGGGGTGCAGACGCTCGACGACGGCGCGGCCCTGCGCAAGTGGCTGGAGTCCGACCCGAAGCCGCAGCACGCGGTGGTGGTCGGTGGCGGCTACATCGGCGTGGAGATGGCCGAGGCGCTGGTCCGGCGCGGGCTGTCGGTGACCCTGGTCGAGCGGGACGAGCAGCCGATGTCGACCGTGGACCCGGACATGGCCACGCTGGTCACCGAGGCGATGCGGGGTCTGGGCGTGGACATCCGCACCGGCGTACGCGTCGACGCGCTCACCGTCCGCGACGGCCGGGTCAGCGAGGTGGTCACCGACGACGGCCCGATCCCGGCCGACGTGGTGGTGCTCGGCCTCGGCGTACGCCCCAACACCGCGCTCGCCGAGGCGGCCGGGATGCCGCTCGGTCCGACCGGTGGCATCCGGGTGGACCGCCGGATGCGGGTCGCCGAGACGGCCGGGGTGTGGGCCGCCGGGGACTGTGTGGAGACCCTGCACCGGGTCAGCGGCATGCCGGTGCACGTGCCGCTCGGCACGCACGCCAACAAGCAGGGCCGGGTGGCCGGGATCAACATCGGCGGCGGGTACGCCACCTTCGCCGGGGTGATCGGCACGGCCGTGGCGAAGGTCTGCGACCTGGAGGTGGGGCGGACCGGGCTACGGGAGCGCGACGCGTTGGCGGCCGGCTTCGAGTTCGTCTCGGTGATCGCCGAGTCGACCAACCGCGCCGGTTACTACCCGGGTGCCCGGCCGATGACGGTCAAGCTGATCGCCGAACGTCCGAGCGGGCGGCTGCTCGGTGCCCAGATCGTCGGCTGGACCGAGGCGGCGAAGCGGATCGACACGTTGGCCGTGGCGCTGTGGAACCGGATGACGGTGGACGACATGACCGCGCTCGATCTCGGCTACGCCCCGCCGTACGCCCCGGTCTGGGACCCGGTGCTGGTCGCGGCCCGCAAGGCGGTCGACGCGCTCGACCCGCGCTGAGGTCTGCTCGGTTCTCTGTCGGTGGGGGTGGCTAGGTTGTGCCTGCCGCCCCAGACAGGGGCGGTGCCGACCCCTCGGAGGACCCGCATGTCGCAGGAGACGACTTACCTCGAACTGTCCGAAACGGACGGTGCAGCGCACAAGTTCTACGAGGTGGTGGTCGACGATGCCACGCTGACCGTGCGCTACGGCCGGATCGGCGACCAGGGGCAGGTCAAGACCTCCGGCTACCCGGACAACGCGCGGGCGCGGGCCGCCGCCGCGAAGAAGATCGGCGAGAAGGTCCGCAAGGGGTACGCCCCGGCGGTGCCGGGCGTCCGCCAGAAGCGCTCGGTGTCCCGGCGGCAGATCGTCAGCACCCGCTCGACCGCCCGCACCGCACCGGTGCTGTGGCGCTACGACTCCGGCGCTCCCGCGTTCGGCATCTTCATCGACGGCCGCACCTGCACGGTCGGCAACGAGCGGGGCGTCATCACCACGCTCGACCACGACGCCCGGGTGCTGGACCAGGTCCGCCTGCCCGACGGGGTGAAGTGCATCGTCGCCGACGACGCCTGGATCTACGCCGGCTGCGACGACGGCAACGTCTACGACCTCTCCGGCAAGATCCCCCGGGTGGCGTACACGATCGCGCCCGACATCGACATCTACTGGCTGGACATCCACGACGGCGTGCTGGGTGTCTCCGACGCCGACGGCGGGATCGCCGCCGTCGACCACGAGGACGAGTTCCTCTGGCGTCGGGGCGGGCGCGGCAGTTCGGCCTGGATGGTGCGCTGCGACAGCGACGCGGTCTACCACGGCGACTCGACCGGGGTCAGCGGCTACGACTGGCGGACCGGGCAGGAGCTGTGGCACACCCGCACCGGCTCGGTGCTGTTCGGCTGGCAGGAGCGCGACGCGGTGTTCGCCGGCACCGCGACCCGCGAGGTGGTCCGCATCGGCAAGGACGGCGGGTACGCCCGCACCTACCGCGCCGACGCGCCGGTCTTCTCCTGCGCCACCGCCTCCGACGGCCGGTACGTCTTCGCCGGTGACAGCCAGTCCTCGATCTACTGCTTCGCCGAGGACGGCACCCGGTTGTGGAAGCTCGGCACCGGCTGCGGCTCGGCGTACTCCATGCAGTACCACGACCAGCGCCTCTACGTGGTCACCACCAGCGGCCACCTGGCCTGCATCGACGCCAGCGAGCCGGCGATCCGGGCGGCCGAGGGGGGCAGTGTGCCGGACGTGGTCGACGTGAAGGCACCGGCCCGAATGCCCGAGCCGGCCGCGGTCACGCAGGTCGAGGTGGTCGCCGACTCCGGTGACGGGGTGATCGTCGAGTGCGTCGAGCAGGGCGGTCGGCTGCGGGTGCACGTGCTCTCCGCCGGCTACCACCGGAACTGGTCGGTGCAGTTCCCCAAGGGCATCCGCCAGCCCGGCGCCCGCTATCTGGTCACCGACGTCCGCGAGTCCGGCCGGGGCGGCTTCTACCGTGCCTACGGCGACATCCGCCGCCTGCGGTGACGGGCGCGCTGCGGATCCCCGACGAGTTGACCTGGTTGCGCGCCATGCCGGGCGGCGCGCAGTGGCTGGCCGGGCTGCCGGACCTGCTGGCCGCGTGCGCCCGGCACTGGTCGCTGCGGGTCGGGCCGCCCTTCGGGTACGGCATGACCTCGCTGGTGGTGCCGGCCGACCTGCCCGACGGCACCCGGGCGGTGCTGAAGATGCAGTTCCCCGACCCGGAGAGCGAACACGAGGCGGCCGCGCTGCACCACTGGAACGGCGACGGCGCCGCCCGGCTGCTCGCCCACGACCCCGACCGGCGGGCGTTGCTGATCGAGCGCTGCGACCCCGGTACGCCGTTGCGCGTACTCCCGCTGGACGACGCGCTGGACGCGGTGGTGGCGCTGCTCCCCCGCCTCTGGCAGCCGACCGACGGGCCGTTCCTGTCGCTGGCCGAGGCGGTGGCGGGCTGGACGGTCTCGCTACCGGCCGCCTGGGAGCGGGCCGGGCGACCGTACGAGCGGCGATTGGTGGACCTCGCCCTCGACCTGCTCTCCGGGCTGGCCGGTAGTCAGGGCGAACAGGTGCTGGTCAACCAGGACCTGCACGCCGCCAACGTGCTGCGGGCCACCCGCGAGCCGTGGCTGGCGATCGACCCGAAGCCGCTCGTCGGTGAGCGGGAGTTCTCGGCGGTGCCGATGGTGCGCGGCACCGAGCTGGGCCACTCCCCCGCAGCGGTGCGCCGCCGGCTCGACCGGCTCAGCGCCGAGCTGGGCCTGGACCGGGACCGGGTACGCGACTGGACGATCGGCCACACGATGGCCTGGAGCATCGCCGGTGACACGGTCTTCGCCGAACACGTCGAGATAGTCCACTGGCTCCTCGACCAGCCATGACCAGCACATCGCAGAAATGCGAGACACCGAAGTCACGAGCTTCCCGAAAGGTCAGGCATCAGTGGTGTCGCCCTCTTTGCTGGCGATCCTTTGATGCGACCACGTCGTGTGCCTGTTTCCGCAATCTTCACGCAGGTCGGAAGCGACTCGCGACGCCATGTCACTCCGTGAGACATCGAACCGCGTAGGGTATTCGCCACACCATTGGAAGACACCTGGCACAACTGGTCGACAACAAGCGCACTCGACGTCTCTGACCATCATGGGGGAACGAGGTTTCTGTGCCCGGCACTGCGCAGCTCAGCGATGCCGCTGTCGAGCCGAGGAACAGATCCCTGTGGGATCTGCCCACCAGGATCGCCTGCCTTGTCGGAGCCGGCGGGCTTATCTATCGGGCGGTGCTGATCGCGCTCGGCGTGCCTCCCACCAACAGCGACGAGGCCACGATGGGGCTGGCGGCGCTGCACATCTCGCGTGGTGAGGACTTTCCCGTCTTCTTCTACGGTCAGTCCTACATGGGCACGATCGAGGCGTACGTGGCCGCCCCGATGTTCTGGTTGTTCGGCCCGTCGACGGTGGCGCTGCGGCTACCGACGCTGCTCTTCTATCTGGTGTTCGTGGTCGGCATGTTCGCCCTGTCCCGGCTGATCGTCGGCCCCTGGCCCGCAGTGGTGACGATCGCCGTCCTGGCGCTGGGATCCGATCGGGTGATCAAGAACCAGCTCATCGCCGCAGGCGGCTATCCAGAGATCAGTCCGGGGGCGGTGTGGCTGATTCTGTTGGCGGCCCTCCTCGGCCTGGGTATGCTACGTCCCCGTCGATGGATCCTCACCCTCTGGGGGGCGGTCGCCGGGCTGCTCTTCTGGACTCACTGGCTGATCCTGCCGTATCTCGCGGCCGCTGCCGCCGTCCTCTTCCTCGCACTGCGTCGATCTCGCGGACAGGGACGCGGATGGCCCGCCTGGGTGCTGCTCGGCTTCATCGTCGGAGCGGCCCCGTTGTTGTGGCACGACCTCACGTCGCCGCTGGCCGAGAGCTCTCTGGCCGTCTTCCTCAGGCAGAGCGATCCGGGTGACGCGGCCTCCGTCGCGGCGAGAGTGAGCGGGGGCGTCCTGTTCGGCATCCCGATGGGTGTCGGGCTCTGCTCACCCGGCCGGTGCGAGCCCTGGCAGGTCGCCTGGGCCGTCCCCTACCTCGCGCTGCTCGCTGCCGCCGGCGTCCTCGCCGTCCGTGGCATCCGACGCTCCGAGCGCGACCAGTTCCGCAACGTGGTACGCCTCGCCCTGGTCCTCGCCGCCGTCGTCAGCATCGTCGCGTACGCGCGCAGTTCCGCCGCCGCAGCGACCCCGGTGGAGAGCGCTCGTTACCTGTCACCGCTGCTCATCTCGACTCCCGTCGTGCTCTGGCCTCTCTGGCGACTCACCGCGCGGCTCGTGGCCGCCGCCGATTCCCGGTGGCGACGTCGCCGTCGATGGGCGGCAGTGGTGCCGTCCGCCGCTCTGCTGAGCACGATGGCGGTGGCGACATCCGGGCTGATGCTGCACGTGCCGACGGTCCGGGCCGTCGAGGCCCGCCGCGACCTGCTCGCGGCCCATCTCGTGCAGACGGGCGTCTCGGAGGTGTACGCCGACTACTGGACGTGCAACCGGCTCACCTTCGCGACTCGGGAGAGGGTTCGGTGCGCCGTACTCAACGATGATCTCGCTCCCGGGCTCGACCGGTACCTGCCGTATCGCGAGGCCGTGGCCACGGCGGACCGTCCCGCGTATGTCGCACCGACGCCACACGCCCTGGACGACCGGCTACGCGCATGGCTTGCCGGCACGCGGCGGAGCCATCAGGTCACGACAGTCGGGGACTATCACGTCTACCTGCCGGATCAGCCACACACGCTGCCGCCGTCCCCCTGAGTCGAGATGGGTGCGGTGGCTCCTCGACCGTCCAGGACAGCCGCGCCGACGAAGCTCCGGGGCCGGACCGGAAAGTTTCTCGGCGAGGTCGTGAACGCGCAGCGATCCAGATCCGTCGCCACAGGTGTCGCCACGCCGAAAGGGATTGGCCTACCTGTGACTCGCGACCTCATCCTCAAGAAGCTCAAACTGGAGCGGATGCCGCGCCGGTTCGTGGCGTTCGTCCTGGCCGCGCTCGCGGTCCTCTCCGCCGTCGCCGCCGTCGGTTTCGGCGTCGCCTCTGCCCGCGACGACGTGATCGTCGGCGACGCGGTCACCGACAAGCAGATGACCGTGCTCATCGCTGCCGCCGGGTCCTGCCCGACGCTGACCCCGGCGAGACTCGCCGGACAACTGATGGCCGAGTCGGGCCTGGACGACCGGGCGGCGCGGACCGTCTCCGGCGGTCAGGGCATCGCCGGCCTCGAAGACGACAAGTGGCAGGCGTGGAAGCCGTGGCCGGACGCCCGACGCTCCGATGTGTCGGCGAACATTCTGGCGCTCGCCCACCAGATGTGCGACCTCACCGGCCATCTCCGGCTGGCGGGTGCCGCCGGTGACCAGTGGCGTCTCGCGGTGGCCGCCTTCCACGTCGGGCTGAACTCCGTCGCCCAGGTCCGTGGGGTGCCCGACACGGCAACGACCTACGTCGACCAGGTCAGCGCCTACGCCGGGTACTACGGCAAGCTGCGGCAGTTCGGCGGTCCGGGTGAGACGGCCCAGACGGCACCGGCCGCCGAGGCGAAGGGGGTTCCCGCCGAGTACGTGCAGCACATCAACCGGGCGGGTTCGCTCTGCCAGGAGGTGACCCCACCACTGGTCGCCGCCCACATCATGGCGCAGTCCGGGTTCGACGCGAACCGGCTCGGTGCGACCGGTCAACGCGGCGTCGCGCAGTTCCGGCCGGACATGTGGCAGTCGTACGGGCCGAAGGGTCGTTCGGTGTGGGAGCCGGAGGTCGCCGTCCCCACCATGGGCTACGCCCTGTGCAGCCTGGTCCGTGAGCTGTCCGGCCTGAAGGGGGACCCCCTTCAGTTGGCGCTCGCCGCGTACCGCAACGGCACCACGGCGGTGCGGCAGAACGGTGGCACCATCGACCGGCAGACCGAGACGTTCCTGCGGTCGGTGAAGACCTTCACCGACGTGTACGCGCTCGACAGCCGGCTGACGGCGAACCTGCCGACCAGCCCCTCCCCCTCACCCACCCCGTCGTCGTCCGGGTCCCCGAGCCCGAGTCCGAGTCCGGACGCCAGCCCCTCCGGCAGCCCGAGCCCGAGCCCGAGCAGCCCCAGTACTGCGGGGGCGAACGCGGGCGCACCGCCGCCGCCGGCCCCCGACCCGAAGCCGACGCGCCCGGCCGACGCGGTGCAGATCCTCCACGTACAGACGAAGCGTTGCGTCAGTTCCGGCGCCGGCGACGGGATGCAGCTCAGGCTGCGCACCTGCACCGAGGATCCGGCGCAGTGGTGGACCTTCCGCAGCGACGGGACCATCCGTTCCCGTGGTCTCTGCATGGACATCGCCTGGGGTGGTTCCGAGGACAACACGGTGGTGCAGGCGACCACCTGTAGCGGCAACCCTGCTCAGCACTGGCAGATGAACTCGAAGGGCCGCATCGTCAGCAAGCTGAACGGCAAGGTCCTCGACACGATCATGGCCGACCCGAACAAGCCGCTCATCATCTTCACCGACAAGGGCTACGCCGACCAGAACTGGCGCAAGCAGTAACCGCGCCCCGGATCGACGGGCGCGAGCACCGTCGCCGGAGGTGAGGAAGGGTCCCCTGCTATACGCGAGGCGTTAGCAGGGGACCCTTCCTTCGCTCTGACACGTCGAGCACCAGTACAGGTTTCGGGCGCCCAGGGTGCCCCGGCTGACGGCGGTGCCGCAGACGTGGCAGGGCTGGGCGGCACGACGATAGACGTACACCTCGCCGCCGTGCCGGTCGACCCGGGCCGGGCGGCCCATCGCCTCGGGCAGGTGCGCGGCGCGGACGGTGTCGATGCGACCGACGGCGACGGCGAGCGTCATCAGCTCGACCAGGTCGGCCCAGATGGCGTCCCAGGCGGGACGGGTCAGCTCCCGGCCGGGCAGCCTCGGCGGCAGTCCGGCACGGAACAGCACCTCCATCACGAAGATCAGACCGGTGCCGGCCACCACCGACTGGTCCAGCAGCAGCGAGGCCAGCGGCGTCGAGCTGCGCCGGATCCGGTCGTACGCGCGGTCCGGGTCGGCGTCGGTACGCAGCGGATCGGGGCCGAGGCGGGCCCGCAGCGCCGCCACCTCGGGCGGGGTGAGCAGCTCACACGCGGTCGGCCCGCGCAGGTCGAGCCAGTGCCGGTCGCTGGCCAGCCGCAGCCGGATCTGACCCACCGGCTCCGGCGGCTCGCCGTCACCGTCGGTCACCTTGCCGTAGAGACCGAGGTGTACGTGCAGCGTCCGCTCACCGGCGTAGTAGTGCAGCAGGTGCTTGCCGTACGCCTCGGTGGCCTCCAGCACACTGCCGGAGATCAGCGCGGCACCCTCGGCGAACCGGCCCTGAGGGCTGGCGGCGAGCACCTTGTCCCCGGCGAACAGCTCGGCGTGCCGGGCCGCCAGGCGATGGATCGTATGTCCCTCTGGCACGACACCAAGCGTAGTCAGCCCGCCGCCGTGGTCAGTGTGAGCGGTGCCGCACCTGCCGCACGAAGGCCGTCCAGGCGTACGGCGTGACGGTGAGCACCGGGCCGCACGGGTCCTTGCTGTCGCGGACGGCCACCACGCCGGGCAGGTTGTCGGCCACCTCGACGCAGTCGCCTCCGCTCCCGCCGCTGCGGGTGCTCTTGCGCCAGACGGCCCCGGCCAGATCAGTCATGATGCTCCTCGATGATCATGTTGATCATTTTCTCTGATTCTGCCTCATCGGAGGCGAGGGACTCCAGGTCGTTCCAGACGTGGGCGAAGGCGGCCACCTCCGCCGGCCGGTCGAGATAGAGCGCGCCGGTGATGTTCTCCAGATAGACGGTGGTCGGCTCGGTCGAGGCCCGGCCGAGCCCCTGCGGGAAGCCCAGCACGACGAAGGTGCCGGTCTCGCTGGCCAGCGGCGGGCCGGCGGCCAGCGGCAGGACCCGCAGCGAGACGTTCGGCAGCGCGGCCACGTCGAGCAGGTGGCGGAGTTGCTCGACCATCGCCCGCCGGTCGGGGATGGTGCGGCGCAGCACGGCCTCGCTGAGCACCACCTGGAGCGTCGGCGCGACGGGCAGCCGACGGACCAGGATGCTCTGCCGCTGCAGGCGCACCGCCACCAGTTTCTCCCGCTCCTCGGAGGTCATCGTCGGGTTCTTGCGGCGGAAGAGTTCGCTGGCGTAGGCGCGGGTTTGCAGCAACCCGGGAATCAACTCGGAATCGTAGCGCCGAATCAGGGAGGCGGCCGATTCCAGGCCGACGTAGAGCGAGAACCAGGAGGGGACCACATCACCGTAGGCATGCCACCACCCCTTGGCCCGGGTCTCCTTCGCGAGCCCGGCGACGATCGCCGCCATCTCCTCCGGCACCCGATAGAGATCGCACATCGCGCGGGCGTCCACCAGCCGGACCGGCACCAGGCCCTTCTCGATCCGCCAGATCTTCTGTCGTGAACAGTCCAGCGCCCCCGCCGCCTCGTCGAGGGTGACCATGGCATGCTCCCGCAGCTCGGTGAAGAGTCGCCCGAGCTGCCGCCGGGGCACGGTGGACCCGCTTGTTTCATCCAGCATGCAACATCACCGCTTTCCCTCCTGCAACACGTGATGTTTCCGGACACACGCAATCGTGTTTCCGGCTGCCCGCGATTCATTTCCATTCGTCGCGCACAATTACCGAAAGACATTAGGACGGTGCGGAACGTTGTGCAAGATGGGCGGCAGCGGGATTGTGGTTGGTGTCCGGCGCTGGATGAAATGCCGTCATGAATTGACGTGAAAAAGGCAACGGAGCAGTTCTTGTCGACGATCACCGCCGCGCGGAGAGGACCACGATGCGCGTAGCCGCCACGACCACGACCGGCACGGTCGCGTACTCCCCGGGTGGTCAACGGTGACCCGCCACGGCCCGGTGCTGCCCACTTGGATCTGCGCCGGATGCGACCGGCCCTGGCCCTGCGCCCGCCGCCGCATCGAACTGCGCGCCGAGTACGACCAGGCGCCGGTCTCGCTGCGGCTCTACCTGAGTTCCTGCCTGGTGGCCGCCAGCCAGGACATGTCCTGGGCGACCGCCGGCACCCTGCACCACCGCTTCCTGGGCTGGCTGTGACCCCGCACCTTCCCGCCAACCGCACCCCGCCCGACCACGCGCCACCCGACCGCACGCTGCCCGACCAGGTCCCGGCCGACCACATCCCGGCCGATCAGGCCCCGCCCGCCCGAGTCCCGGCCGACCACATCCCCGCCGACCACATCCCCGCCGACCAGGTCCCGGCCGACCACATCCCCGCCGACCAGGTCCCCGCCGACCGCATCCACGGCCGCACTCGGCAGGGCCGGGCCCCGGCCGACCGGGGGCACGATGGTCAGCTTCGGGCCGGTGACCTGTTGCGGGTGACCCGTCGGGCCAGCGTGCAGTTCCACCGTTCGATCATGTTCCGGGTGATCCGTGAACTGGACTGGACCACCTACGACGGGTGGGTCTGGCTCGACGGATACCAGCTCGACATCCAGGGTCACGCGGTCACCCGCCGGTCGATTTTCGTCCAGCGCGCCGGCCTCACCCTGGTCCGCGCCGCACCCGGCAGACCTCCGCCCGCACCGCACCGGCCCCGACCCGAGGCGTACGCCGACAGCCGCCCGCACCTGCTACTCATTGGTAGGGAGTACTCAGAAAACTCTGGTTCAATTGCGCCTCGGGCCGCCGGTAGGGCGGGCACCATCGGTGCGATGAGGACGGTGGGGCATGGCGGAACGAATGCGCTGCGCAGTGGTGATCGGCAACAGTGACGGGATCGGGCTGGCGTTCACCCGACGGCTGCTCGCCGACGGCTGGCGGGTCGCCGGAGTGTCCCGCCGCGACAACGGCATCGGTGTCCCCACGTACGCCCACCACACCGTCGACGTGACCGCGCCGGACTATCCGGAGGTGTTGGCCAAGGCGATCGACGAGCTGGACGGGGTGGACCTCTGCGTGTACGCCGCCGGCATCGGTGAGCCCGTCGACCTGGCCGATCTGGAGGCGCAGACCCGCACCCTGGAGGTCAACCTGATCGGGGCGGCCCGCACGGTCGCCACCGTCGTGCCGAGGATGGTGGCCGCCGGTGACGGGCACCTCATCGGGCTGTCCAGCATGGCCGACCGGATGGTCTCCGGCGACGCACCCGGGTACACCGGGTCGAAGGCGGGGCTGTCGTCGTACCTGATGGGGCTCTCGGCGGCGCTGCGCGGTCAGGGCGTGAGCGTGACCACCGTGCGGTTCGGGTTCGTCGACACCAAGATGGCGAAGGGCCCGGTCCGGCCGCTGATGATGACGGTGGACCGCGCGGTGGACGTCCTCGTCCGGTGCGTCCGCAACCGGCCCGTCCTGGTCTCCCGTCCCCGGCGGGCGGCCCTGCTCACCACCCTCCTGGCACCCCTCACCCGTCCCCGCCGCTGACCCTCACTGCCCGCCCTCACCGCCCGCCCTCACCGCCCGCCCTCGCTGCCCGCCCTCGCTGCCGGCCATCGCTGCCGGGTCCTCGCTGCCGGGCCATCGCTACCGGGCCACCGCTGCTGAGCCCTCGCTACCGGGCCATCGCTGCTGAGCCCTCGCTGCCGGGCCACCGCTGCTGAGCGGGCGTCGGCTCCCGGCCGGACGGCGGCTCAGGCGATCAACGACTCGCTGGGCCACGCGGCCGGTGACGAGGTGCTGCGCGCCCTCGCTGCTGGGCCCTCGCTGCTGGGCCGGATCCGCCCTCGCTGCCGAGCCGGTCCTGCCTCGTTGCCGAGCCGGATCCTGCACCGCCGCTGCCGGGTCCTTCCTCCCCGGCGAACCGAGCTTCCCAAGATCCAGTCGGCTCGATGCCGCACGGGTGTCGGGAAAGTGCGGGCTGGGTATCTCGGTGGCGTTGACGCGTGGCGGGCGAAGGACGGGGTCGGCGCCGGCCACGCATGACCTGGAGGTGAACCCATGAGATTTCCTTCGCTGTCCCGCCGGGAGGAGCCCGCACCGCCCCCGGCCCCCGGCGACGAGGCCGACCGCACCGGCACGGTAGCCACCGAGGCCCGTCCCGCCGCCGACGGACGCACCGACGACGGCACAACCTACCGGGGCGCGGCGGCTTCCACCGCCACGACCACCGACCCGGACCGCACCGCCGCCGAACGCGACGCCGACGGCGGCCGCATCACCGCCGAGCGGGCCGCCGGCCGATACCGCGCCGCCGCCGAGCGCGCCACCGACCGGCTCCGCGCCGCCACCGGACGCGCCACCGGACGGGACAGCACGGCCGCCACCCGCGCCGCCGCAGTGGACGGCACCGACACCCCACGCTCCACCGGATCGGATCGCGCCGTCGGCGCCGTAGCCGCAGATCGCACCGCTGCCGACGCGGACCACGCCGCCACCGCTCGCGCGACCGACCGAGACCGCACGGCGTCCGCGCGGGCCGCCGACCGGGACAACGCCGCCGGTGCGGCCACCACCACCGAAGCCGGTACCGGTCGGACGACCGACGCTCCCACCGACGAGCGGGCCGCCGTGGCGCGCGCCGCCACCGCCCGTTCCGGCGTCGACGGCTCCCGCCGCGCCCGCAGCACCGCCCCGGTCACGGCCTCCGCCCCGGTCACCGACACCGACCCGGACGTGCGTACCGACCGGACCCCGGCCACCACCGACCGGGACACCACGACCGACCGCGACGCTGTGCGCGACCGCGACACTGTGGGCAGCCGCGACACTGTGCGCGACCGCGACACGGCGGCCGACCGGGACACCGTTCCCGCTCCCGACGCCCCGGCCGCACCCGCCGGTCCGCGCCCCCGAGCCAGCCTGCTGGCCACCCTGGGCCTGATCGTCGGCGTCGGCGGCATCCTCTTCGTCCTCACCGGAACCCTCGCCGGATACGGCATCGCGGTCGGTGCGATCGGCGCTGTCCTCGCCGTGCTGGGCCTGATCGCCACCCGGCGGCGGCACATCGCGGGCAAGGCCGACGCGCTGTTCGGCATCGCCATCGGCCTCGGCGCGGTGGTCCTCGGCATCCTGGCGATGACCGGCCAGTACGACTGGCCGAGCACCGACGGCGACACCGTGGCCCGCTTCCGTGAGTGGCTCGACTCACAGTTTGTCGACCGTATCTAGGGGGCACATTTCGCCCCGCCGGTGGTTCACCGGCGCCCGGCCGGCGAGTTACCGGCCGTAGCCCGACCAGTTCTGGTGGTTCACCAGCCGGGCGCACACACCCTCGTCAGGGGCGGCGGTTCGCCGCCCCTGACGCGTGTCCGGTGCACCTCGCGCAGTCCTCTCCTGCCAGGGACGATGCAGCGGTGTGAGTAAGGCCGTGAAGCCTGCGGCGGGGTGAGTAAGGCAGTGGGGCCATGCGACGGTGTCAGTAAGGCCGTGGGGCCACGCAGCGGCGTGAGTAGGCCGTGGGGCCACGCAGCGGCGTGAGTAGGCCGTGGGGCCACGCAGCGGCGTGTGGGCGACCCTCGTGGTCTGAGAAGCAGGGGCGACCGCGGGTGCTCGGCCGAGTCGCGGCAACTGGGGCCTTGCCTGCGGAGTGGGCGGGGCGTGCGGCGGCCAGGTCGCCTGACCGCGTCCTCCGCACACACCCCCGGCAGGACCTGCTGCCCAGCATTCTTGGAAAGTTTCCGTTAGCAGCTAACGGAAACTTTCCAAGATCTGCGTTCAGCTGACGGGACGGTGGTGGCTGGTCGCTCGGGCGGACGCCACTCCGGCCGATTCCACCCGACCAACCGCGCCCAAGCCGCCAGAACCCCGACCGCCGACGCCCGACCGACAACACCCCGACCACCGACACCCCGACCACCGACACCCCGACCGCCAGCACCGACCGCCGACAACCGACCGCCAGCACCCGACCGCCGACACCCCGACCGACAGCGCCCCCGGTTGACGGCGCCGACACTGCCCCGGACACCGGCAGCGCCCGACAGCGTCCACGACGCCGACAACCTCCAGGGACCGACAGCCCTCACCGTCAAAGCCCCGACATCGACAGCGCCGGGGGCCGACAGCGGACCCGAGCGACAACGCCGACGATGCCCGACACCGCAAGCACCCAGGACACCGACAGCACCCCGGACACCGACAGCACCCCGCACACCGCGAGCGCCGATAGTGCCCCGGGAGCCGGGCAGCGTCCCCGGGGGCGGCTTCCGCAAACCGACGCCACCGCTACGGAAGCCACCGACCGCGCGGCGAGACGACCACTCACGGTGAGCGAGGCGAGGGACCCTCACACCGGCCGTCGACACGTGGACGCAACGATCCACCACTAGCAAGACCTGAGACGCAACGATCAGTCGCGCTGCGCAAGGCTCGGCGGTGGATTATGCGGCTGGCGGGCGCATAACGTTGAGCAACGGCGCCAGCCCGTGGGCCGACGGTGGCCAGGGCGCGCCCGAGCCTGGGAGCAGGACAATGACGATGGACGCCACCAGCCAGCGCTTCCTGATGTGCCGGCCGACGTACTTCGCCGTCGATTATGCGATCAACCCGTGGATGGACCCGACCGCCCCGGTCGACACCGAGCGTGCCGTCCGGCAGTGGGAGCGGCTGCGGCAGGTGTACCGCGACCTGGGTCACGTCGTCGAGGAGATCACCCCGCTGCCGGGCCTGCCCGACATGGTCTTCGCCGCCAACGGGGGCACCGTGATCGGTGACCGGGCGATGGCCGTGCAGTTCCGCGACCCGCAGCGCGCCGACGAGGCGCCCGCGTACCGGTCCTGGTTCGAGGCCGCCGGGTTCTACGTGTACGACCCGAAGCACGTCAACGAGGGCGAGGGCGACGTCCTGCTCGCCGGGGACGTGTTGCTCGCCGGCACCGGCTTCCGGACCGCGCACGCCTCGCACACGCAGTTGCAGGAGGTGTTCGGCTACCCGGTGGTCACCATGCAGCTCGTCGACCCGCGCTTCTATCACCTGGACACCGCGCTCACCGTGCTCGACGAGCGGACCGTGGCGTACCTGCCGGAGGCGTTCTCCCCCGGCAGCCAGGCGGTGTTGCGCCGGCTGTTCCCGGACGCGGTGCACGCCAGCATGGCCGACGCCGAGGTGCTCGGCCTGAACGCGGTCAGCGACGGTCGGCACGTGGTGCTGCCGGAGCAGGCCACCGGCCTGGCCGCGAAGCTGCGGGACCGGGGCTATCAGACTATCGGTGTCGATCTGTCCGAGCTGCGTAAGGCCGGCGGTGGCCCGAAGTGCTGCACGTTGCGACTCGGAAAGGCAAGCCAGTGATCGAGGACATGCTGCGGACTCCGGCCGCGGTGCGGGACGCCGAGCGTCACACCGCGCACAACTACCACCCGCTGCCGGTGGTGATCTCCTCCGCCGAGGGCGCCTGGGTCACCGACGTGGACGGTCGGCGGTATCTCGACTGTCTCGCCGGCTACTCGGCGCTGAACTTCGGCCACCGGCACCCGACGCTGATCGCCGCCGCGCACGCCCAGCTCGACCGGTTGACGCTGACCAGCCGGGCGTTCGTGCACGACCAGTTCGCCGACTTCTGTCGGGAGCTCGCGGCGCTGTGCGGCAAGGATCTCGTGCTGCCGATGAACACCGGCGCCGAGGCGGTGGAGACCGGCATCAAGGTCGCCCGCAAGTGGGGCTACCAGGTCAAGGGCGTACCGGACGGGCAGGCCACCATCGTGGTCGCGGACGGCAACTTCCACGGCCGGACCACCACCATCGTCAGCTTCTCCACCGACGAGGACGCGCGGGCCGACTTCGGGCCGTACACGCCGGGCTTCCGGATCGTCCCCTACGGCGACCTGGCCGCGCTGGTCGAGGCGGTCGACGAGCACACCGTCGCGGTGCTGCTGGAGCCGATCCAGGGCGAGCAGGGCGTGGTGGTGCCGCCGGAGGGCTACCTGGCCGGCGTCCGGCGGCTCTGCGACGAGCGCAGCATGCTCTTCATCGCCGACGAGATCCAGTCCGGCCTGGGCCGCACCGGGGCCACCTTCGCCTGCGAGCAGGAGGGCGTGGTGCCGGACATGTACCTGCTGGGCAAGGCGCTCGGCGGCGGCATCGTGCCGGTCTCCGCGGTGGCCGCCGACGCGGCCGTGCTCGGGGTGCTCAAGCCCGGCCAGCACGGCTCCACGTTCGGCGGCAATCCGCTGGCCTGCGCGGTGGCCACCGAGGTGGTCAGGCTGCTCGCCACCGGGGAGTTCCAGCGGCGCTCGGCCGAGCTGGGCGAGCGTCTGCACGCCGGGCTGCGGGCACTGGTCGGCAAGGGCCTGGTCGCGGTACGCGGCCGGGGCCTGTGGGTCGGGCTGGACATCGATCCGGCGCTGATGAGCGGCCGGGAGGCGTGCGAGCGGCTGATGGAGCGCGGCGTGCTGGCCAAGGACACCCACGGCTCGACCATCCGCCTCGCCCCGCCGCTGGTGATCACCGAAGACGAGATCGACCACGCGGTGGCCCAGTTGGCGGCCGTACTGGCCGGCTGACACCCGCACGCCAGGTAACAGGCCGAGACCCGCACGACGCGGTGACCGGCCCGACGCGGTGGCGGCTGGACGGGGCGTACCCGTAGGGCGGGCGTCGGGACCACGGTCCCGGCGCCCGCCGTCGTCTGCGTCAGCGGGGCAGGCGTATCGCCATGGTCGGCGCCTCGGACATCACCGAGTCGGGGTTGTACGGCGCGCCTGACGGCAACTCGCTCGGCCGACCGATCTGCACACCCGGGTACAGCTCGACCATGTCCCCGCTCCCGAGGACGCGGGACTGCTGCGGCGCCAGCGGCAGGCGGTCCGACTCGGCCATCGAGCCGCCCGGCCGGATGCCGGAGCCGTTGGTGCTCACGTCGGTGGCGACGATGTCGCCGCCGCGCAGCTCCAGTCGCAGGTGGCTGCGGCTGATCCAGCGGCGGGCCTCGTCGTTGAGCCACTGGCCCAGCATGATCGCGTTGGCGCTCTCCGGGGCGCGGCCGATCGTCACCGGCTGTTCCTCGGTCAGCACGAAGCGACGCCGGATCAGGCCGCCGACGCGTACCGCGAGGACCTCGCTGCGTGGCCGGGGGCCGTCGTCGCGCAGCCGGGTGCCGTGCCGGGGACAGGTGGGTACGCCCCCGCGCAGCGACGGTGGCGGCTGGCCGGTCGGCGCGCGGTCGATCCGGGCCAGGTCGGCGAAGGCACCCCCGCCGCCGGCACCGCCGAAGAGGGTGCAGCCCGACTCGGAACAGCGCCACTGTCGGGCGAGCAACTGGACACCGGCCGGTGACGGCGGCCCGGTGAGCGGGACGTGGCCGCCACCGACATGGGCGATGAAGACCGGCCCACCGGCACCGGGCACCGGGGCGAGCGCCCGGCCGGGCTGATCGACCAGCCAGGGGAACCGCCCGCGCAGGCCGTCGAACCGGACCCGGCTGAGCACCGGCAGGCCGAGCAGGTCGGCCACCTCCAGCATCCGGTCACCCGGATTGTCCAGCACCTCGACCAGGCCGTCGTCGGCCCAGCGGCGGACCACCATCCGCTCGTTGGAGGTCAGGTCGGCGTCGGAGAGCACCCCCCGGTGCACCACCGCGTAGACCGGGACGGTGTCCTCCTCCAGGCTGCGCGCCAGCGCGTCGAAGACCATGCCGAGGCGCAGCGTGCTGGCCGGTCGGCCGCCGTCCAGGTCCTGGTAGCGGATGACCTCGGCGAGGTCGATCACCGCGCGGACGAGCTGCGGGTCGGTGCAGACCCGCCCCTCGATCGCGTCCAGGACCTTGCTGATCTCGAACCTCATCGGGCCGCCCCCACGATCTCGTCGATCCGCCGGGCCAGCTCGACGTCGCGCAGGGTGACGCCGCCGGCCGAATGGGTGACACAGCGGAACGTCAGCGTCCGCCACCGGATGTCGATATCCGGGTGATGGTCCAGCTCCTCCGCCACCACGGCGACCCGGTCGACGACCGTGACGGCGGCCGGGAAGCTGGCCAGCTCCACCGTGCGGGTGATCCCGGCGGGGTCTCCCGACCAGTCCGCCAGTCCACCCAGCTCGTTTCGCACCGCCTCGGCGGTGAGCACGTCAGCCATGGCAAGGACCCTACCCGTGCCGTCCGACGGCGGCGCGACCCGCGGCTGCGCCATCGATCAGCTCATCCGGCCCATGGCGTCGCGGAGGCGACCCAGGTCGCGACGGCGGCGTTCGTAGGTGGCCGCGAGACCGATCAGCGCCAACCCGGCGACCGCCAGGAAGACCCACCGGGGCAGCAGGTCCCAGCTCCGTCCCGCCTCGTGCAGGGCGAGCCGGGCGAGGGTCAACCCACCGAGCACCACCGGCGCCTGCCAGCGGCGGACCGCCCCGAGCAGCGTGACGGCCAGCGCGGCGACACCGAGCAGCAGACGGCGCCACGGCTGGTCGTCGGCGTTGGCCAGCAGGGCGGCCAGGCTGGGCAGCAGCAGGGCGACCAGGCCCGGGCCGAGGGCGAGCCAACTCCGCAACCCCGGGCGGGTACGCATCGCCACCGCACCGAACACGAGCGCCAGCACCGCGGCCGGCACCGTGTACGCCTCCACCACCGTCACCTCGCCGGAGCGCAGCAGCAGCCAGACGGCGAACAGTTCGCTGCCACCGGCCACGGCGGCGAAGACCCACCGTCGTCCGGTCGACTCGCCCCGGCGCAGCAGCCGCACCCCGACCGCGACTCCCCAGAGCACGCAGATCGTCGCGGCGTGCCGGCCGGCGCCGATGGTGAGCAGCACCGCGACCAGCGCCACCGCCTGCGCGGTGACGTCCAGCACCGACCGGACCGCCGACAGGGCGGCGGCCAGCGCGAGGACCAGCACCGCGACACCGAGCACCGCGAACCCCGCCACCCGCAGCGGCAGCCCGGCGGCCAGCGGGGCGGTGATCGCCAGGCCGGTCGCCGACGCGACCGCGACCAGCCAGCCGACCAGGCGCACCGCGACCGCCCGGGCGGCCATCCCGACCACCGTCGCCGCCACCACCAGCAGGCCGAGACCGGCAAGCGTGCCGGCCCGGACGGCCTGGAGGTTGAGCAGACCGGCACCGGTCAGCACCAGACCGACGGGCAGGCCGGCACCGAGGAGCGCGCCGGACCGGCCGCGCAGCGCGACGACCAGGAGCAGCGCCACACCGCCCAGCAGCGCCGTCGCCGGCACCAGCGGCCAGGGCGCGGCGGCGGCCACCAGCAGCACCTGCCCGGCGGCGGCCACGAACGGCAGCAGCACCGCGACCAGCCGGCCCCGACCGGCGCGGTCCGCCGGCCAGGTGGCCAGCGCCGCCGCCACGGCCAGCACGGTCAGCGCCACGCCGACCGGCAACGCGCCCGGGGCGGCCACCGTCGACGGCACGCCGGACCACGGCACGGGCGGCGGACCGTACGGGGTGACCAGCGCGACCACCGTCACCGGGATCGCCGCCAGCACCGCCACCACGGCCAGTCCCACCCCGGCCACCAACGCCGGAATCGGTGGGCGGGAGCGGACCACGGAGACCGCGAGCAGCAGCGCCGCGACCGCCGCGTACACCGTCAGCCGCTCGTCGGCCGGGACCGTCAGCGGCGCGAGGCCGGTCAGCACGGCCGCCACGGCGAGGCCCGCCGAGGCGTACGGGTGCAGGTCCGGCCAGAGTCGACGGACGAGAAGCAGCACGACCACCGGCAGCACGAGGGCGGCCAGGGCCGCCCGCGCCTGCCACCACGGCGACGCGCCGGCACCGATCAGCGCGATCGCCGCGCCGGCCGGCACCACCAGCACCGCCAGGGCGGCACCGACCCCGCCGACGACCCGCTGCACCACACCACCGCGCCGGCCCAGAACGGCCGCACCGACGCCGACGAGCACGATCACCGCGCAGGCCGCGCCCGCTCCGGCCGGTCCGGCCAGCCCCACCAGCAGACCGTGCCCGAGCAGCGCGACACCGGTCAGTGCCGCAGCGGCCGACACCGGGCCACGCACCGCCGGACGGGCCACCGCGGCGAGCACCAGCGCCGCCCCCACCGGCAGGTCCAGGAGGACCAGCGCCGGCCACGGCGCGGCCCAGGCGAGTGGTACGGCCAGCGCGACCAGGCCGACGCCGACCGCCGCGACCGCCGGACGGGCCTCCCGGGGCAGCAGCCACCCCACCGCCACCGCGACCAGGGCGACCGCCACGGCGAGCTGCCAGCCCCCGTCGAAGGTCTCTCCCGACGCGGCCCCCCGCCACGTCGGCACCGACCTGCCCACCGCGATCACGGCCATCACCAGGGTCGTCAGCGTGACCAGCAACCCGACCCCGCCGACCACCAGCATCGTGCCCGCCCGAGGGCCGGGCCGCCAGGACACCGGCAGCAGCCGCACCGCACCGACCAGCGCCACCGCGACCAGACCCGCCGCCAGCAGCCACACCGACGGTTGCACGTCGGCGGCGGGCCGGAGCACCGCGGCGGCCAGCGCCGGCACCAGGAACGCGCCGGCCAGCGCCCGCGCGGTCGGCCCGCCGACCAGCAGCGCCGCCCCGAGCAGGGTGAGCGCCACCAGCAGCATCGGCCCGCCGGCCAGCACCGTGCTGCCGCCGGCCTCGCCGACCAGCAGCGACGCCAGGGCACACCCGGCGGCGAGCAGCAGCGCCACGGCGTACCCGATCCAGGCCGCCATCTCACCGGCGAACCGCAGCCCCGGAGTCGTCGTGGCCCCCTCGCCCGCGACGACCATCCGACGCCGCAGTGCGACGATCATGGCCAGGTCCATCAGGGCCACCCCGACGCAGGCCACCGCCCACCCGGCCGGTCCCGGCCGGGCCTCGGCGGCCAGCAGCGGCACCACCGGCTGCGCGGTGAGCAGCGCCGCGAACCACGGCACGGTCAGCCGGCTGGCCAGGGCGTACCCGGCGGCCACCCCGGTCGCGACCAGCGCGACCAGTCCCGCGTACCGGCTGCTCGGCCAACCGGTGACACCGAACAGGTCCACCGTCCAGGCGGCGTACCCGTCGAGCACCACCAGCAGCAGGCCGACGGCGGCGAACGTCTCGGCGGTGCTGTACAGCCGACGCCAGCGGGCGACGAACGGCACGGTGAGCATCAGCGCGGTGATCGCCAGCAGGATCAACGCCCGGCCGGGCACCCCGACCGACGCCCAGGCGACGGCGGTGAACACCGTCGCCGCAGTGCCGAGCAGCAGGCCACCGAGGATGAAGAGCAGGTTCTGCACCGTCTTGGTGGAGGTCTCCGCCCCGCCCGGCCCGGTGGCGTTCGCGGCCGGTAGCGCCGAAACCGGCGTCCACCCGGCCCCGGGCACCTGTCCACCAGGCACCTGTCCCGGCGGGATCGGGCCGCTGGGGACCGCGCCAGCAGGGATCGGGCCGCCGGGGACCGCGCCGCTGGGGATCGGAGCCCGGGGTGCGATCCACGGAGCCGACGCGGTCGGGGCCGCCGCACCGACCGGCACGCTCGGCCGACCCGCCACCGGACCCGCCGGGAACTCGGCGCGTACGGCGGCGGCCAGTTCGGCGCGACGCCGACGGACCGCCGACAGTCGGCCGGTCAACCCCTCGAACGCCTGACGGGCCCGTTGCACCTCGCCGCCGAGTACGACGATCTCCCGGTCGAGCCGGATCACCTCGGCGGCGGCGGCGTGCGGCGGGCGACCGCAACCGGTGCAGCCGGAGCGGAGAGTCGCCGGTGCGCCGCAGGCCGGGCAGGGGTAGCCGTTGTCCACGAGGTCATCCTTTACGGGCGACCCCTACCTGCACCAGAGTGCGCGTACTCAGGCGCGGGTGTGCTCGAACACCCAGGTCGCGTACGCCGGGTCGCCGCAGTCCACCCGGCTGACCAGGATCTCCGGCACCTCGTACGGATGGCTGGTGCGGATCTGCTCCACCAGCGCCTCGACCCGGTCCGGCGCGGTCTTGAACTGCACCGACCACTCGGTGCTCGTCTCCACCCCGGAACGCCACCAGTAGGTGCTCTCCACCTGGCCGCCCACCTGGGCACAGGCCGCCAGTCGACCGGCCACTGCGGCGGCGGCCAGCAGATCGGCGACCGACCGCGCGTCCACCACCGTCGTCACCACGCTGATCTGGTCCATCCCGGAACCCTACGCGGCGTCGTCGCGATTGGCCGCGATCCACTCGTCTATCCGACTCCACCAGTCGTACAGCCAGTCGATGCGTTCCTGCCGGCCGGCCGGGATCTCCTCCGGCGGCACCGACCAGAACCGCATCACCAGTCGCTTGTCCATCGGCAGCTCGCGCCAGACGTCGGCGACGGTGAGCATCCGGTCCAGCCCGGTGTGCGCCACGAAGATCACTCCGGCGTCCGGGGCCGCGTCCAGCGCCGCCAGCAGTCCGCCGGGCTGCGGGGCGAGCACGTGCCGCATCGCCTCGGCCTTGGCCGCCATCCGCTCGTGGCCACGGTCCCGCAGCCGGGCGATGGCCCGCAGTCGCCGCTTCGGGGTGAAGTTGCCGCCCTCGGGAAAGATCACGAAGGCGTCGTCGTCGTCCAGGTCGACGGCGAGGTGCCCGATCTGCTCGGTGAGCGAGCCCCGGCCCTCGCGCCCGGGCGCGATGAACCGGCTCGGCAGCCGGTTGAGCAGCACGTCGATCGCCGGGTCCCACTGGAGGGTGTCCTTGAGCACGATGCGCGGCTCCCGCTGGAACCAGTTCACCAGCGCGTGGATCAGGATGAACGAGTCACCCGGACCGGCGTGCCGGCAGACCACCAGCTCGGGGCGGCCGGGCAGCGCGGTGTCCGGGTCGGTGCCGACCACGTCGATGGTCAGCCGCAGCGTCCAGTTCGCCTGCCAGAACAGCACCCGCAGGAACCAGCCCGCCAGCACGTAGTGGGCGCGCTGGAAGGCCGGTGAGCCGACCCGCCAGCCGAAACCGGAGGCCACCCAGAGCCCGAAGAGGCAGAGCAGCGCCGCCGCGTCCCAGACGAGGTAGCAGAAGCCGATCCAGAGCACCCGCAGCGGACGCAGCCGCCCCGGCACGAAGGGGGACACGGCCAGAGCCAGCAGGGCCCACACCGGCACGGTGGTCACCAGCAGGAACACCAGCAACACCACGCCCGGCGCCAGCAGCAGGCGGCGGACCCACCGGTGCGGTAGCGGCATCAACGCTCCAGATTCGCCAGGTAGTGCCGGGAGGCCGAGTAGGCGCGGCTGATCCGCCGCCCCACCGCCGCCATGTCCCGGTACGCCCACGGGGTGTCGTCGCGCGGTTCCAGTCCACCGGTCGGCAGCACGTGCACCTCCACCCCGTCGGGCAGGGCGGCCATCTCCCGGGCGAACCGGTGCCGACGGGCGATCTCGAAGGCCACCTGGGCGATCTCCCAGGGCCGCCGGGGTGGTGCCAGTGCCCGTTCGATCCGTCCCACCTGGAGGACGAAGATGCGGCCCGCGCCGGCCACCACCGCCTCGCCGATCGGGATCGAGTTGACGATGCCCCCGTCGACGTAGTGCTGGTCGCCGATCCGGGCCGGCGGCAGCAGCCCCGGCACCGACGCGGAGGCGAGGACGGCGGGCACCACCGCCCCGCTGACGAACCAGTGCTCGGCGGCCCGCTCGATGTTGGCGGCGCAGCAGCGGAACGGGACCTGGAGGTCGGCGAAGGTGGTCTCCGCACCCAGCTCGCTCTCCAGCAGCTTGCGCAGTGGCCGGGGCGAGTGCAGGTGGGTACGCGCCGCGAAGCGCCGCAGTTGCCGGGCCACCGAGTCGCCGTACACCTCGCTGGCCTCGGGGGACGCCCAGAGGCGTACCAGTCGGTCGGTCACCGCCTCGGTCGGGTCGGCGGCCACGAGTGCGCCGTTGACCGCCCCGATGGAGGTGCCGAGGACCATGTCCGGACGGATCCCGGCGCGGAACAGGGCACGCAGCATGCCCACCTCGACCGCGCCGAGGACGCCACCGCCCCCGAGCACGAACGCCACCGGTCCCCGAGCCATGCCGTTCATCCTGGCACGTCCGTGCCGTACCCCGTTCACCCCGGCACGGCCGGCACCCCCGCTACGCACCGTGTCCGATCCGGTACGGGCAGCCCGATCGACCGTTGACAGGGCGGCAACATTCGCGCAACCTGATACCGCTCCCACCTATGAGGGCAGGTGCGATCCGTGAAGCCAGCACTGCAGCCCGGCCGGTTGCTGGCCACCCGTTACCGGCTGATCGACCAGATCGGTGCCGGTGGCATGTCGGTGATCTGGCGGTCCCACGACGAGGTGCTCGACCGCGTGGTCGCGCTCAAGGTGCTCGCCCCGTCACTGGCGGCGGACGCCCGGTTCCGCGACATGGTGCGCGAGGAGGCCCGGGCCGCCGCCGCGCTGGTGCACCCGCACGTGACGTCGGTGCACGACTACGGCGAGACCGTGTCGCCGGACGGCTCCATCACGTCGTTCGTGGTGATGGAGCTGCTCACCGGCGAGGAGCTGGAGTTCCGGCTCACCGAGGGGCCGCTGCCGTGGCCCGAGGCGGTGGAGATCGGCGCGCAGGTCGCCGACGCGCTCGCCGCCGCGCACCGGCTCGGCATCGTGCACCGGGACGTCACCACCGCCAACGTGATGATGACGCACGTCGGCGCGAAGGTGCTGGACTTCGGCATCGCCACCCGCATCGGCGCACCCGACGAGGACGAGGACGGCGCCACCTTCGGCACCCCGGCCTACGTGGCCCCGGAACGACTCGACGGCGCGCCGACCCAACCCGCCACCGACGTCTACTCGCTCGGAGTGCTGCTCCACGAGATGCTGACCGGTCGGGTGCCGTACCCGGCGGACACCTGGGACGAGCTCAGCCTCGCGCTGGCCGAGGGGGCACCGCCCACCCTGGACGGTGTGCCGGGGCTGCCCCCGATGGTGGCCCAGGTCTGCCTGCGCTGTCTGTCCCGCGAACCGGCCGACCGGCCCACCGCCCGCCAGGTGGCCACCGTGCTGCGCGACCAGATGCTCCCGGCCGACCCACAGGCCACCACCATGCTCGCCCCCACCGTCACGCTTCCCGCGCTGACGTCGACCCGCGCCACCGCCGCCGTCGGTCCGGCCCACCACACCATCGCCGGGCCGGTCGTTCCCGGCACCGGCGGAGCGGCCGGGGCCCCGACGACGGCCACGGCGACCGGGGAACACGCACCGGGCGGCCACCAGCCGGGAACGCGGTCCCCCGGCGACGACGCCCCGACCGAACGACGGCTGCTGCGACCGGCGGTCCTGGTGCCGGCAGCGATCCTGGTGCTCGGCGCGGCGCTGCTGGTCCCGGCGCTGCTGCCGGAGGGCGACGAGCCGCCCGCCGCGCTGCCCACCGCACAGCCGAGCGCGTCGGCCGGGCCGACCGTGCCGGACGACACCCCCAGCGAGCAACCACCCGTGGCACCGCCGATCACCTCGGCCGCACCGCCCCCGACCAGCGCCGCGCCCACCCGACCGAGCCGGCCGGACACCCTGGTCGAGGCCGCGAACCGGCTCGACCGGGTGATCGGCGCCGGTCTCGCCGACGGCGGCATCCGCGACGACGTCGCCCTCGACCTGCGCAACGAGCTGCGCAACCTCACCCGGGCCGTGACCGAGGGCAACGGCGAACTGGGGCCCGAGGTGGCCCGGCTCCGCGAGAAGGTCGTCACCCGGCTCCGCGAGGAGGGACTGAGCCCGGCGTACGCCCGGCAACTCGACGCGGCGATCACCGCGCTCGGTGCCGCGCAGGTCTAGAGCGTGCGGGTCCAGGCCGTGCGGGACTAGGCCGTGCGGGACTAGGCCGGGGTGACCCGAGCCGGCTCGCGTATCGCGGTACGCGGCGTGGCCGCCGCCAGGAACCGGCGGTACACCTCCTCGTAGCCGGCTGCCATCCGCTCCACCGAGAAGGTTCCGGCCACGTGCGCCACGCAGTCCGCCGGGTCCAGCCGAGGCGCCTCGCGCAGCGCCGCCGGCAACTCCTCCGGACGCTCGCAGATCAACCCGGTCACCCCGGGCCGGACCAGTTCCGGCACCGCGCCCCGGCGCAACGCCACCACCGGCGTCCCGGTGGCCATCGCCTCCAGCATCACGATGCCGAAGGGCTCCTCCCACTGGATCGGCATGATCAGGCAGGACGCCTCGACCAGCAGCCGCAACGCGGCCTCCCGGTCGGCGTCACGCACCACCGTGACGTCCGGGCCGAGCAGCGGCCGGACCACCTCGTCGAAGTAGCGCTGCTCGGCCGGCTCGCTGCACTTACCGGCCAGCACCAGTGGCAGGCCGGCCTCCCGGCAGGCGCGGATGGCCAGGTCCGGTCCCTTGTCCGGGCTGAACCGGGCGAGCCACAGCACCGGCCCGTCACCGGGTGCGCTCTTGCGCGGGAACCCGCCGACCTCCATCGCGTTGTGCACCGTGCCGACCCAGGGCAGTCGCGGGTTCAGTCGCCGCTGGGCGTGGGAGATGGCGACCAGGCCGACGCCCTGGTCGGTGTCGCTGAGCACGGTGCCGTACTCGCCCACCGGGTTGCCGTGCACGGTCGCCACGGTGGGCACCGCGCGGCGACCGGCGACCAGCGGACCGATCGTGGTGTGGTCGTGCACGACGTCGAAGTCCACCGCGCTGACCAGATGGTTCACCCGGGCCAGGTGGGCCAGTTCGGGCAGCGACTCGCCGAGCCGGTCGTACTGCAACTCGTCGAGGGTGGCGAGGAAGTCGCCCGCGGTGCCGTTCTCCGCGCCCGCGCCCATCAGGGTCACCGCATGTCCCCGGTCGACCAGGGCGTCCACCAGGCCCGCCACCACCTGCTCCAACCCGCCGTACCCGGGCGGAGGCACGGACAGCCAGGGTGGCACCACCATCGCGATCCGTAGTCGGCGTTCCCAGGGAACCTTGTCGGCCACGAGCCCTCCCCGTCCGTCTCCGCTGTCTCCGGTCCCCGGTACGGCGGGCGGGGATCGAAGCGGTTTCCCGGTGCCGCCGCCGGCAAACGGGACACCACATCGCGGCTCAGCCGCCCACGAGCAGTTCGTCGCGTACCACCGACACGCCCTCGGTCGACCAGGCCATCCGTTCCGCCTGATCGCGTTCCCACCAGGACCGCACCACCCCGGTCAGGGTCACCGTGTCGCCGCTGACCCGCACGGTCACCCGTTCCGTGCCGATACCGCGCAGCAGGGCACGTTGCACGTCGCGGCGTACCCGGTCGGAGTCGGGCGGGGTGGCCGCCCGCACCTCGACCAGGTTGGTCAGCCCGCGTACGCCCCGCAGCCGGCGCAACTCCCGCTCGGCGGTACGCCGTTGCCACCCGAACTCCACCTCGCCGCGCAGCATCAGCCAACCGGCGGCGACGGTGACGTCCAGCCGTTCGGCCGGTACGAAGCTGTTCCACTCCAACGCCCGGGCGGCCGCGATCGCCAGTTCGCCGTCGGTGATCCCGTCCGGCCCGGCGGGGTGCACCTCGATCTCGTCGGCGACGGCGCGTACGCCGCGTACCCGTCGGGCCGCGCCGACCGCCGCCCACCGGTGGGCCGCGCCGTCCACCGCACCGGTCAGCGTCACCACCCCGTCGTGCACGGTCACCCCGAGGTCGGTGCCGCGTACCCGTGGGTCCCAGTCGAGTTCGTCGAGTACGTCCCGTTGGACCCGGTCGTCGGTCCGGGCCGCCGCTGCCGTCGTCATGGCTCCCCCATCCGCCTGACCTGCTCCCGCATCGCCGAGACTGCCCGCGCACCGGGTGAGCAGGGGTCACCCGGTGCGGGTGAACCGTCCCGAGCCGCGAAAGAGGGGCGGCGGGTGCCGCGACCAACCCCCTTGGCCGCGCCACCCGCCGCCCCGGAGGGAGGAAGCAGGTTCTTGCGTCAGGACGCCTCGGCGAGCGTCACGGTTGCCGTCGCCTCGGTGCCGTTCCGTACGTAGGTCACCTCGACCTGGTCACCGACCTTGCCGGCCTGCACGGCCGCGACCAGGTCGGTGGAGTCGTTGATCGGCTTGTCGCCGAACCGGATGATCACGTCGCCCTGTTGCAGACCGGCGCGCTCGGCGGCCCCGCCCGGCAGCAGGGAACCGACCATCGCGCCGCCGTCGGGCGAAGCGTTCACGCTCACCCCGAGCGACGGGTGGCTGATCTTCTCGCCGCGTCGCAGCTTGTCCGTGACGTCCTTGGCCTTGTTGCTGGGGATCGCGAAGCCCACGCCGATGTTGCCGCTGGAGCCCTGCCCGGCGGTGGCGATGGCGGTGTTGATGCCGATCACCTCGCCCCGGGTGTTGACCAGCGCGCCGCCGGAGTTACCGGGGTTGATCGGGGCATCGGTCTGCAACAGCCCGGAGATCGAGCTGGCCGACTGGCCGGGCTGGCCGCTGCCGGCCTGGATGGTGCGGTCCCGGGCGCTGAGGATGCCGGCCGTCACCGAGCCCTGGAGGCCGAGCGGGCTGCCCAGCGCGAGCACCGTGTCGCCGACCTGCATGGCGTCGCTGTCGCCGAACTTGGCGGCCTGGAGGTCGGTGACCCCGTTCGCCTTCAGCACCGCCAGGTCGGTCTTGGGGTCGGTGCCGACGATCTCGGCCCGCGCCGTGGTGCCGTTGGCGAAGATCACCCGTACGTTGTCGCCCCCGTTGGCGATCACGTGGTTGTTGGTCAGGACGAACCCGTCGGCGCTGAGCACCACGCCGGAACCCTCACCGCTGCCGGTGCTGATCGACACCACGCTGTCCTGCACGGACGCGGCGATCCGCGGCAGGTCGGCGCCGTCGATCACCGGCGCGGCGGAGAAGGTACGGGTCACGCCCCCGCCGCCGTTGAGCGCCAGCGCGAGCGTCCCGCCGGCCACCCCGCTGCCGAGCATCAACGCGAACACCGCCACACCGGCACCGATGAACTTGGCGACCCGGCCCGGCTTGGATCCCCGGGGCGGGGTCGGTCCCCACGGCGCGGGCTGGCCCGGGTAGCCGCCGGGCGTTCCCGGCTGACCCGGCTGACCCGGGTACCCGGAGGAGCCGCTCTGGGTGCCGCCGCTCCAGCTCGACTGGTTCGGATACCAGGACCCGCCGGAGTATCCGGCACCGGACTGGCCGTAGCCGGGCTGGCTGCCGTACCCGGACTGGCCGGGTTGGCTGCCGTAACCCGACTGGCCGGGCTGCCCTGCCTGGCCGCCGTAGCCCGACTGGCTGCCGTAGCCGGACTGCCCGCCGTATCCGGACTGACTGCCGTATCCGGACTGCGCGGCGTAGCCGGACGGGGTGCCGTAGCCGGGCTGGGCGGAGACCGGCTGGCCGGGCTGGTGCGGTTGCCCGCTCGACGGCGACCAGGTGGGTCGACCGGAGGCCGGCGGAGCCGAGCCGGCGGTGGGCAGGCCGGTCATCGTGGGCTCGTTGTCCTGTCCACCGGTGCCCGGCGCGTCGACCGCCCGGACCGGGACGGTCGGCGCCTCGGCGGTCCGGTCGGCACCGCCGCCGGACGCCGGGAGGGAGGGGGAGTCGGTCCGCGCGTACTCGGCGCGGGACAGCTCGGGATGCGACGGCTCGGCGTCGGTCGGTGCCGGCCGGCGCGGGTCGGACTCGTACTCGCTCATGCCTCTACCTTTACCCATCGCACTGCGATCCGCCTTAGCCGGGCCTGAGCGTTCGCTGAAAATCATTCATTGTCGATGTCCGTGGCGGGGGCCAGCGGCAGCCGGACCCGGAAGGTGGCGCCCCCGCCCGGCGTGTCGGTCACCTCCACGCTGCCCTGGTGCACCGACACCAGGGCCGCGACGATGGCCAGCCCGAGACCGGTGCCGGTGTACGTGCCGGTTCGCCGGGTCCGCGAGGCGTCCGCTCGGTAGAAGCGCTCGAAGACCCGTTCCGCCTGCTCGCCGGTGAGCCCCGGCCCGGTGTCGGCGACCTCGATCACCGCCAGGTCGCCCGGCTCGGCACGCAGCCGCAGCGTCACCGACGCCTCCGGCGGGGTGTGCCGCACCGCGTTCGTCATCAGGTTGCCGATCACCTGCCGCAGCCGGGCGTCGTCGCCGCGCACCACGAGCGGCCCGGAACCCGGCTCGATCTCCAGCTCGATCCGTCGGTCCGGTGCGGTCGCCCGGGCTGCCTCCAACGCGTCCGTGGCCAGCACCGGCAGCTCCACCGGGGCGAGCGACAACGGCCGCTCCTGGTCCAGCCGGGCCAGCAGCAGCAGGTCCTCCACCAGCAGGCCCATCCGGGACGCCTCGTCCTCGATCCGGCGCAGCAGGTCCGAGGTCTGCTCGGGAGCGCGGGCCGCACCCTGCCGGTACAGCTCGGCGAAGCCCCGGATCGTGGTCAACGGGGTCCGCAGCTCGTGCGAGGCGTCCGCGACGAATTGCCGCATCCGCTCCTCCGACCGGCGGGACCGCGCCTCGGAGGCACGGGCCGCCTCCGCCGCCTCCCGCGCGGCGGACTCGGCGGAACGGGCCGCGAACTCGGACGCCGCGCGGGCGGTGAAGGCCATCTCGATCTGGCTCAGCATCGCGTTCAACGCGCGGGACAGACGACCCAGCTCCGAGGTGGGACAGGGTTGCCCGTGTTCGGGGTCGGGCACCCGGCGGCTGAGGTCGCCACCGGCGATCGCGGCGGCGGTACGTTCGATCTCCATCAGCGGTTTGAGGCTGGTCCGCACGATGGCCGCGCCGATCGAGGCGAGCAGGATCAGCACCGCGCCACCGACCAGCAGGTCGATCAGGATCAGCCGCTTGACCGCCATCTCGACGTCGGTGAGGTGCTGCCCGATCACCGCCCACTGCCCGTTCGGCAGCTCGGTGTAGAGCATCCGCCAACGCACCTCGCTGCCTCGGGCACGGGTGGTGAACGGCTCTCCGGCCAGCCGCTCGAACCCGGCGGCGTCGTTGGGCCAGGCCGGTACGTCGGCGGAGTCGAACCGCCGGGTGTCGAACCCGACCCCCTCCACGAGGCCGGTGTTGCGGTTGGTGAAGACCACCAGGTAGTCGGTCGGGATGCCGACCGTGCCCTGCTGCGCGATGACGGCGGTCTCGATGGTGAGGGCGGCACCTCGCAGCTCGGCGTCCACCTGGTCCACCAGATAGCTGCGGAGGAAGATCGTGGTCAGCGAGGCGATCACCAGTAGCGCGGCGGCGACCAGCGCGAGTACGGCCGCGACGAGCTTGACCCGCAGCGATACCGAGCGGAGTCGGGTCTTGCCTTGCTGTACCGGGTTCACGCCGCCGGCTTGCGGAGCACGTACCCGACCCCCCGCAGGGTGTGGATGAGCCGGGGCTCGGTGGTGTCGACCTTGCGCCGCAGGTAGGAGATGTAGGACTCGACGATGTTGTCGTCGCCCCGGAAGTCGTAGTTCCAGACGTGGTCGAGGATCTGCGCCTTGGACAGCACCCGGTTGGCGTTGAGCATCAGGTAGCGCAGGAGCTTGAACTCGGTCGGCGAGAGCTGGACCCGCTGACCGGCCCGATACACCTCGTGGGTCTCCTCGTCCAGCTCCAGGTCGGCGAAGGTGAGGCGGGCGGGCGCCTGCTCGCCGGTGCTGGTGCGGCGCAGCACCGCCCGGATCCGGGCGGTCAACTCCTCCAGGCTGAACGGCTTGGTGACGTAGTCGTCGCCGCCGAGGGTCAGTCCCCGGATCTTGTCGTCGGTGGCGTCCCGGGCGGTGAGGAAGACCACCGGCGTACGGGTGCCGCCCTCGCGCATCATCCGGATCACCTCGAAGCCGTCCAGGTCCGGCAGCATCACGTCGAGCACCACGAGGTCGGGCCGGTGGTCCCGGGCCGCGCTGAGCGCCGCGCTGCCGCTGGTGGCGGTGGCCACGTCGAAACCCGCGAACCGCAGGCTCGCGGAGAGCAGTTCGAGGATGTTGGGATCGTCCTCGACGACGAGTAGTCGGGCCTCGGTCTGGGTAGCCGCCATGCCGCCCATCATCCGTGCAGTCGCTGCGCCCATGCTGGGCGGTCACTGAAAAAACCCTGTGAGCAGGCGGCTCAGGCGGCCAGCGGCAACTCGGGTCCGGGCGTGCCGGTGGGCGGCGGCCCGACCACGTGCCGCGGTGGCGTCCGGACCGGCCGCACCGGCACCGGCGCGGCGGACGGCGCAGCCGCCGACGACGGTACGAGATGCACCGCCGATTCGGCGACCCGCGCGAGCGCCCGACGGTCGGCGGACGGGGTCGGATAGAGCGGCGCGGCGATCTCCACGGTGACGGTCAGCTCCCGCAGGGCGAGCACCCGGCACATCGACCGCAGCAGACTCTCCTCGCCGAGGAAGGCCGGCGCCGTGGTGGGCGTACCGGTGGCACCGAGCCGGTAACCGATCCGCAGCGGCACCACGGGTGCCCCGGCGTCGATGGCGGCCTGGAACATCGCCGGCCGGAAGCCGGTGCGGGGGCGACAGTCCGCACCCGTACCGCACCAGGTGGTGCCCTCCGGGAAGACCGCGACGGAGCGACCCGCCCGCAGCGTCGCCGCCACCCGGTCCACGGTGGCCGGTAGGCGGCGCGGGCGGGTGCGGTCCACGAAGACCGTGCCCGCCGCGCGGGCCAGCAGGCCCACCAGCGGCCAGCGGCCGACCTCACGCTTGGCCACCAGCCGGGCCGGCGCGACCGCCAGCAGCGCCGGGACGTCCCACCAGGAGACGTGGTTGGCGACCAGCAGGACCCTCCGCCGGGGCAACCGCCCGCGCACCCGCAGGCGTACCCCGCAGGCCCGCGCCGTGGCCCGTGCCCAGACGCGGGTCAACGCCGACCACTCGCGGGCGGGCAGCAGCGGCAGCAGCACGGCCACCCCGACACCGAGCCCGAGCATGCCGAGCAGGGCGGCGGCCCGGAGCAGCCGTCGGGCCACCGGGACGGTGGCAGTCTCGGCGGCGCGGGGCAGGCAGTCCGGGCCGCAGGCGGAACCGGGCCGCCACAGCGGGTGGGCGAGCGCGGTCACGGTCGACCACCGAGGAAGTGCCGCAGGTAGCGGGGGTTCATCCGGTTCAGGTCGAGCAGCACGTAGTAGTCGGCCACCCCGAAGTCCGGGTCGTACGCCGGCTCACCGCAGACCCAGGCGCCGAGCCTCAGGTATCCGCGCAGCAGCGGCGGGATCAGCCCGGCCGTGCCCTCCACCGGCGTGCGCGGCACGCCCGGCTCGGCGAACCAGGGCCGCAGCGGGCGGACCCGCAGCGGCGGCGGCGCCAGGTGGCGGGACTGGACCTGGGCCCACACCGCGGCGGCGGCCAGGCCACCGTCGGCCACCGGCACCGAGGCACAGCCGCCGAGCCAGCGCAGGCCGCGCAGGTGCAGGTAGCGGGCGATGCCCGCCCACATCAGGTTGATCACCGCGCCGGTGCGGTGGTCCGGGTGTACGCAGGACCGACCCGCCTCGACCAGGTGCCCGTCCAGCGGGTCGAGCGGGGCCAGGTCGAACTCCCCCGCCGCGTAGCGACGGTCCGTCCGGCCCGGCGGCAGGAGACGGTACGTGCCGACCACCGCCCCGGTGTGCTCCTGGCGCACCAGCAGGTGGTCGCAGTACGGGTCGAGGGCGTCGGCGTCCAGGCCGGACGCGTCCGGCGCGACGGTCGCGCCCAGCTCACCGGCGAACACCTCGTGACGCAGGCGTTGCGCGGCCTCGACCTGGCGGGGTCCGTCGGCGATCGAGAGGGTGTAGCCGCTGGTCGTCAGAGGTACGTCCGCGGCGGGCAGAACAGCCATGCCCTCTGTGTAGCCCCCGCCGGGTTGCCGGCTCCGGTGGCGACCGGTGTCGATCCGGTGAACGGCGGTGGGCGACCGGTGACCGACCCGCCGCCCGGTCCGGCCCGGGAATCGTGCGAGGCTGCCGGGGTGTGTGCCCGGCGACGGGGCCGGGTGCGGCGGGAGGAGTCCGATGATCATCGAGGCGCGCTACAACGGGCCGCCCGGCTCCGGCAACGGCGGGTGGAGTGCCGGCGTCTTCGCCTCGGCGCACGGCGGGTCCGGTCCGGTGGAGGTGACTCTGCGTCGACCGCCGCCGCTGGACACGCCGCTGACGTTGACCGAGGGCCGGGTGCACGACCCGGCCGGCGAGGTGGTCGCGCAGCTCCGTCCCGCCGAGCCGTTCGACGTCGTGGCGTCGGCGGTGGACCCGGCCACCGCCCGGTCCGCCTCGACGGCGTACCCGGGTCTGGTCGACCACCCGTTCCCCGGCTGTTTCGTCTGCGGCCCGGAGCGCGCCGACGGCCTGCGGATCTTCCCCGGGCCGCTGCCGGGCGGCCGGACGGCCGCGCCGTGGCGGGTGCCGGAGCAGGTGGGCGTGGCCACGGTCTGGGCCGCGCTGGACTGCCCGGGCGGATGGACGGTGCTCGGCGCGGACCGGCCGTATCTGCTCGGGCGGATCGCCGCGCGGGTCGAGGCGCTGCCCGAGCCGGGCACCGAGTGCGTGGTGACCGGTGTGGTGATCGTCACCGAAGGCCGCAAGGCGCTGGTGCACACCGGCCTGTACACCGCAGACGGTGATCTGCTGGCCCATGCCCGCGCCACCTGGATCGCGGTGTAGGACGACCGTCGATCGGGTCGTACCTGGGGATGAGGAAGCTCATGCCTGGGACGGATCACGATCTCCGGAACGCGCCCGATTGATTTGCTTGACCACTACCGTCACGCTGTGCAACGGCGCACCCCGGCGCCACGGGAGGAGAATGATGTCCGACGGGCAGTCACGCCCCACCAACGACGCGCAGATCGTGGTCTCCGGCCTGACCAAGCAGTATCGCAACGTGCTGGCGGTCAACAATCTGTCGTTCACGATCGAGCCGGGCCGGGTCACCGGCTTCCTCGGTCCGAACGGCGCCGGCAAGACCACCACACTGCGGATGCTGCTGAACCTGGTCACCCCGAGTGCCGGCACCGCCACCATCGGTGGCCGCCGGTATCCGGACCTGGTCGACCCGCTGCGGCACGTCGGCGCGGTGCTGGAGGCGTCCAGCGCGCACAAGGGGCGTACCGGAATCAACCACCTGCGAGTGATCTGCGCGGCGGCCGGGTTGCCCCGGCAGCGGGCCGACGAGGCGCTCGCCATGGTCGGCCTGAGCCCGGCGGCGAAGCGCAAGTTCAAGGGTTACTCGCTGGGCATGAAGCAGCGTCTCGGCATCGCCGCGGCGATGCTCGGCGACCCCCGGGTGCTCATCCTCGACGAGCCGGCCAACGGTCTGGACCCGGAGGGCATCCGGTGGATGCGCGGGTTCCTCAAGGGCCTGGCCGCCGAGGGACGCACCGTGCTGGTCTCCAGCCACCTGCTGTCGGAGATGCAGTTGCTCGCCGACGACGTGGTGATCATCGCGGCCGGGCAGCTCGTCCGGCAGGGACCGGTCGAGCAGGTGATCGGGTCGATGGAGCAGGGCGCCCGGGTCCGGGTCCGCACCCCGCAGGCGGACGCGCTGACCACGGCGCTGGCCGGCGGTCCGGCCACCGTGCAGACCGACGAGCAGGGCACGCTGCTGATCGCCGGGGTGGACGCCCCGACGGTGGGCCGCGCGGCGCTGGCCGCCGGGGTGGAGCTGCACGAGCTGAGCACCGAACGACCCGACCTGGAACGCGTGTTCCTGGAGCTGACGGCCGGAAAGGCGGGCATCCGATGAGCAACCTCGTCCGCGCCGAACTGCTCAAGATCCGCACCACCAGCACCTGGTGGTGGCTGGCCATCGCGGCCTTCCTGTCGATCGCCATGGCCTTCCCGTTCAACGCCTGGCTGGCCAACGAGACGCTCAGCGGAGGCGGCGAGGAGTTCGGTGTCACCGGCGACGCCGCCGCCGCTCCGGCCCAGGCGGCGAACATCTACACCTCGGGCCAGTACCTCGGCCTGATGTTCGTGATGCTGATCGGCATCCTGATGGTCACCAACGAGTTCTTTCACCAGACGGCGACCACCACCTTCCTGGCCACCCCGCGACGGACCGCGGTGATCGTCAGCAAGCTCATCGCGGCCAGCCTGCTGGGCTTCGCGTTCTGGCTGGTGACCACGGTGATCGACCTCGGCGCCGGAGCGCTGTTCCTGACGCTCAACGACCACGGCACGATGCTCGGCGAGTGGGAGGTCCAGCGAGCCCTGCTGCTCAACCTGATGGCGTACGCCATCTGGACCGTGCTGGGCGTGGGTATCGGCACGCTGATCACCAACCAGCTCGGCGCGGTGATCACCGCGTCGGTGCTTTACCTAATTGGTACACAAGTTGTCGGTCTGCTGTTCCTCCTGCTGTCCAACTGGCTGGACAGCATGGCCGTCATCAAGTGGCAGGTGATCTGGCCGGCGGCGGCCTCCCAGATCATGATCACCCCAGGTGAGAACGAGATGCTGCCCGCCTGGTGGGTCGGCGCGCTGGTGCTGATCGGCTACGCCGTGGTCAGCTGCGTGGTCGGCATCCTGATTACTCGGCGTCGCGACATCTCCTGATCTCGTAGGCACCGCAGCGACCGGGCCGGGCCCGGTCCGACCGGCTCGTCGCCGATCGGACCGGGCCCGTGTCATAGCAGCTAGCAGGGCGACACGCTGGGCTTACAGAACTTCTGGCATCTTCTGTGAATCGGACCACGGGACGGAGGTGGAAATGCCTCAGCGATCAGTACGGCGTAGCCTTGAACCCGTCCTGTGTGCGCTCGTCCTGGCGCGGACGGACACCGCGTGACACACCAAACCCGCGTGAAAGAGGCGATTACCGGCCGTGTCGACCCAGCAGACTTCGCAGGAGAACCCACTGGCGGGTTTCGGCCCGAATGAGTGGATCGTCGAGGAGATGTACCAGCGCTACCTCGCCGATCCCAGCAGCGTCGACCCGGCCTGGCACGACTTCTTCGCCGACTACCGGCCCGGCCCCGGCAAGGGCCGCTCCGCCGACGGTGACGGCCCGGCGACCACCACCGAGTCCGCCCCGAAGACCCCGGCCAAGGCCGAGCCGAGCGCCAAGGCCGCCCCCGCGACCAAGGCCGAGCCGGCTCCGGCCAAGTCCACGGCTCCGGCGAAGGCCAAGCCGGCCGCCAAGTCCGAACCGGCCAAGGCGACCGCGACGAAGTCCGCCCCGCCGAAGTCCGCCCCGACCGCCACCGGGCCGCAGACCACGCCGCTGCGCGGCGTCGCCGCCCGGATCGTGCAGAACATGGACGCCTCGCTGGCCGTGCCGACCGCGACCAGCGTGCGCGCGGTCCCGGCCAAGCTGCTGGTGGACAACCGCATCGTGATCAACAACCACCTCGCCCGGGGGCGTGGTGGCAAGGTCAGCTTCACCCACCTGGTCGGCTACGCGCTGGTGCGGGCGATGGTCGCGCACCCGGAGATGAACAACTCCTTCGCCGAGGTCGACGGCAAGCCGGCGATGGTCCGCCCCGAGCACGTCAACCTGGGCATCGCCATCGACCTGGCCAAGCCCGACGGCAGCCGGACCCTGGTGGTGCCGTCCATCAAGGGCTGCGAGAAGATGGACTTCCGGCAGTTCTGGCAGGCGTACGAGGACGTCGTCCGGCGTGCCCGCCGCAACGAACTGACCATGGACGACTACTCCGGCACCACCATCTCGCTGACCAACCCCGGCGGCATCGGCACCGTGCACTCGATGCCGCGTCTGATGCAGGGCCAGAGCGCGATCATCGGCGTCGGCGCGATGGAGTACCCGGCGCCGTACCAGGGCATGAGCGAGGCCACCCTGGCCGAGCTGGCGGTCAGCAAGGTCATCACGCTGACCAGCACCTACGACCACCGGATCATCCAGGGCGCGCAGTCCGGCGAGTTCCTCAAGGTCATGCACGAGCTGCTGCTCGGCGAGCACGGCTACTACGACCAGATCTTCACCTCGCTGCGCATCCCGTACGAGCCGGTGCGCTGGATGCGCGACGTCGCGGTCGACAGCGAGGGGCAGATCAACAAGACCGCGCGGGTGCACGAGCTGATCCACTCCTACCGGGTCCGGGGCCACCTGATGGCCGACACCGACCCGCTGGAGTTCAAGATCCGCAAGCACCCCGACCTGGACGTCCTCCAGCACGGGCTGACCCTGTGGGACCTGGACCGCACCTTCCCGGTGAACGGCTTCAACGGTCGGCAGCGGATGCGGCTGCGGGAGATCCTCGGGGTGCTGCGCGACTCGTACTGCCGCCGGGTCGGCATCGAGTACATGCACATCCAGGACCCGGCCGAGCGCCGCTGGATCCAGGAGCGGGTCGAGCGCAAGTACGAGAAGCCGCCGGCCGACGAGCAGAAGCACGTGCTGAACCGACTCAACGCGGCCGAGGCGTTCGAGACGTTCCTGCAGACCAAGTACGTCGGCCAGAAGCGCTTCTCGCTGGAGGGCGGCGAGTCGCTGATCCCGCTGCTCGGCGAGGTGCTGGAGGCGTCCGCCGAGAACGACCTGGACGAGGTCGTGATCGGCATGGCCCACCGGGGCCGCCTCAACGTGCTGGCCAACATCGTCGGCAAGCCGTACGAGAAGATCTTCTCGGAGTTCGAGGGGCACCTCGACCCGCGCTCCACCCAGGGTTCCGGTGACGTGAAATACCACCTGGGCCAGAACGGCAAGTTCACCACCCCGGCCGGCGACCACTCGGTCAAGGTCTCGGTGGTGGCGAACCCGTCGCACCTGGAGGCGGTCGACCCGGTGCTGGAGGGCATCGTCCGCGCCAAGCAGGACCGCATCGACCTCAAGCTGGAGGGCTACACCGTGCTGCCGCTGGCGGTGCACGGCGACGCCGCCTTCGCCGGTCAGGGTGTGGTGGCCGAGACGCTCAACCTCTCCCAGCTACGCGGCTACCGCACCGGCGGGACGGTGCACGTGGTGGTCAACAACCAGGTCGGCTTCACCACCGCCCCGGAGTACTCCCGGTCCAGCCTCTACAGCACCGACGTGGCCCGGATGATCCAGGCGCCGATCTTCCACGTCAACGGTGACGACCCCGAGGCCGTGGTCCGGGTCGCCCGGCTGGCCTTCGAATACCGGCAGACGTTCAACAAGGACGTCGTGATCGACCTGGTCTGCTACCGGCGACGGGGGCACAACGAGGGCGACGACCCCTCGATGTCCAACCCCCAGATGTACAAGATCATCGACTCGAAGCGCTCGGTCCGCAAGCTCTACACCGAGGAGCTGATCGGGCGGGGTGACATCACCGTGGAGGACGCCGAGGAGCTGCTGCGCGACTACCAGGCGCAGTTGGAGCGGGTCTTCAAGGCCACCCGCGACGCGGCCAGCGCCCCACGTCAGGTCAGCCGCCCGGCCCGGCAGGACGAGCCGGAGCCGGAGGTCGAGACCGCGACCGACGCGTCGGTGGTCAAGGCCATCGGCGAGGCGCACGTCAACCTGCCGGACGGCTTCACGCCGCACAAGCGGATCCAGCAGTTGCTCGACCGGCGGTCGCGGATGTCCGTCGAGGGCAACATCGACTGGGGCTTCGGCGAGATCATCGCCTTCGGGGCACTGTTGCACGACGGGGTCACCGTCCGGCTCGCCGGACAGGACTCCCGACGCGGCACCTTCGTGCAGCGGCACGCCTCGATCGTCGACGCCGAGACCGGCGACGACTACCTGCCGTTGAAGTCGCTGACCGGCGACGGCGAGCGGTCCCGCCTCTTCGTGCACGACTCGCTGCTCTCCGAGTACGCCGCGATGGGCTTCGAGTACGGCTACTCGGTGGAGAACCTCAACGCGCTGGTCTGCTGGGAGGCCCAGTTCGGCGACTTCGTCAACGGCGCCCAGTCGGTGATCGACGAGTTCATCTCGTCCGGCGAGGTGAAGTGGGGCCAGCGCTCCGCGGTCACCCTGCTGCTGCCGCACGGCCACGAGGGACAGGGCCCGGACCACACCTCCGGCCGTCCCGAGCGGTTCCTCCAGCTCTGCGCCGAGGACAACATGCGGGTGGCCATCCCGACCACCCCGGCGAACTACTTCCACCTGCTGCGTCGCCAGGCCCTCTCGCCGAAGCGCAAGCCGCTGGTGGTGTTCACGCCGAAGTCCCTGCTGCGGCACAAGCTCTGCGTCTCCTCGGTCGAGGACTTCACCACCGGCACCTTCGCACCGGTCCTGGCCGACCAGGCGGCACCCGCCGCCGACCAGGTCAAGCGGGTGCTGCTCTGCTCGGGCAAGGTCTACTACGACCTGTTCCAGGCCCGGCAGGAGCGCGGCGTCACCGACACCGCGCTGATCCGGCTGGAGCAGCTCTACCCGATGCCGGTGGAGGAGATCCGGGCCGCGCTCGCCCAGTACCCGAACGCGGAGGACTTCGCCTGGGTGCAGGAGGAGCCGGCCAACCAGGGCTCCTGGTCGTTCGTCGCGCTCAACCTGCTGGAGCACCTCGACGGGGTCCGCCTGCGTCGCATCTCCCGCCCGGCCGCCGCCGCCCCGGCCGTCGGCTCGGCGAAGATGCACGAGGTGGAGCAGAACGCGCTCATCGAGGCGGCGCTGCCCCGCCCCTGACCGCACCGACCGCGAACACCGGGGCGGGCCATCGGAGACGGTGGCCCGCCCCGGTGAGCATGTCCGAGGAGACCTGATGTACTTCACCGACCGTGGCATCGAGGAGTTGGTCCAGCGCCGGGGGGACGAGGACGTCACCCTGGAGTGGCTCGGCGAGCGGCTGCGGGACTTCGTCGACCTCAACCCCGAGTTCGAGACCCCGATCGAGCGCTTCGCCACCTGGCTCGCCCGGCTCGACGACCCCGACGACGAGTAGTCGCCGGACCCGCCACCGACCCGCCACGCGGCCGGATCGCCCGGACAGCGGGCATCCGCGCCGACGAAAGCCCTGGTAGGCCAGGTCCGGACCGGCCGGGGCGGCGGGTATGGTGGCGGCCATGCTTCGCAGCCCCCGCCGCCCTGCCCTGGTGGTGGGGATCGCGCTGACCGTCCTGCTGACCGGGTGCGGCGACGAGGCACCCGAGCGTCCCCCGACGGAGACCGTCAGCGCCGACCGCTCGTCACCGCCGCTGCCGCCGGTCTTCTACGTCGACCCGCGTGGTGCGGCGTCCTGGCAGGTCACCGAGTGGGCGCAGGAGGGCCGGGACGAGGACGCCGCCACGCTGCGCCGGATCAGCACCCTGCCGACCGCCCGGTGGCTGGTCGGCGACTCCGCCACGGTCACCGCGGAGGTGTCGGAGTTCCTCGCCGGTGCCAGCCGCTCCGGCCAGACGCCGGTGCTGGTCACCCACAACCTCCCGCAGCGCGACTGCGGGCGGCAGGGTCAGGGCGGTGCCGAGTCGGCCGGGGCGTACCAGGACTGGATCCGGCGGGTAGCCGCCGGCGTGCAGGGACGGCCGGTCACGATCGTGGTGGAACCGGGCGCGGTGCCGGACGCCGTGGACCGCTGTGTCGACGACGTCGACGAGCGGCTGGACCTGCTGCGGGACGCGGTGACGGTGCTGGGCAGCACCGGCAGCGCCCGGATCTATCTGGACGCCGGGCACCCGGGCTGGATCACCGACGGCGCCCGGCTGGCGACGGCGCTGCGCCGTGCCGGTGTCACCGAGGCCGACGGCTTCGCGCTCAACGTGGCCAACTTCGTCGGCACGCCGCAGAACGTGACCTACGGCCACGAGATCTCCGACGCCCTCGGCGGCACCACCGCGTTCGTCATCGACACCAGCCGCAACGGCCGGGGCGCGTACCCGGGCGAGACCGTCCGGTCCGCGCCGAGCTGGTGCAACCCGCCGGGCCGGGCGCTCGGCGCGGACCCCACCACCGACACCGGCCTGGACCGGGTCGACGCCCTGCTCTGGGTCAAGTACCCGGGCGAGTCGGACGGCGCCTGCCGCCCGGGCGAGCCGGAGAGCGGCGTCTGGTGGCCCGAGTACGCGCTCGGCCTGGCTCGACGCGCCGACTGACACACCCGCCGCCGTCCGCTCCCTCGCACGCCGGGCCTGGTGGGCAGCGGCTCAGGGGCGTCCACCGGGCTGAGCGGGCGGCGGCGGGCCGCAGGTCAGCGGCGTACCCGCTGGGCGGCGGCGGCCGGAGCGGGCACCGGCGAGGGCGTACCCGCCGGGCCGCCGGGAGGTGCCAGTCCGGTGCGCTTGAGCTTCTGCCAGCCCAGCCGGCCGCCGGTCAACGCGGTGACCACCGACTGCAGCAGCACCAGGTACATCAGTTGGCGATAGACGAACTGCTGCAACGGCAGCACCCAGAGGACGCCGAGCTTCTCCTTGTCGAGGCGGAACGCCACGATCGCGGTCAGGAACTGCAACCCCAGCATGGCGGCCCAGGCCAGCGCCGTCTCGGTGCGGTTCAGGAAGATCAGGCCGTAGATCGCGAGCAGGTCGATCACCGGGGCGGTCAACGGGAGCAGCACCCCGAACAGCGTCAGGAAGGCCAGGCAGCGGCGGCTGAACCGGCCGGAGGCGCCCTTGTCGAGCACCGAGCGGCGGTGCTTCCACATCGCCTGCATGGTGCCGTAGCTCCACCGGTAGCGCTGCTTCCACAACTGCCCGAAGCTGGCCGGCGCCTCGGTCCAGGCGCGGGCGCTCTCCTCGTACACCACCTTCCAGCCGGCGCGGCCCAGGGCCATGGTGATGTCGGTGTCCTCGGCCAACGTCTCGTCGGTCATCCCACCGGCGTACTCCAGCGCCTCGCGACGGAACGCGCCGATCGCGCCGGGGATGGTCGGCATGCAGCGCAGTGTCTCGTAGAGCCGGCGGTCGAGGTTGAAGCCGATCACGTACTCGATGTGCTGCCACTTGGCGATCATGCTGCGCCGGTTGCCGACCTTGACGTTGCCGGCCACCGCGCCCACCTGCGGGTCGCCGAACGGCTGGACCAGGCGGCGGACCGCGTCGGGCTCGAAGACGGTGTCCCCGTCGACCATCACGATCAGGTCGTGTCGGGCCAGGGCGACGCCGGTGTTCAGCGCGCTCGGCTTCCCGCCGTTGGGCTTGCGGACCACCCGTACGTTCGGCAGGCCGAGCCCGGCGGCGATGTCGGCGGTGCCGTCGGTCGACCCGTCGTCGACCACCACCACCTCGATGCCGCCGGGATGGTCGCCGGTGGCGAGCGAGCGGACCGCCTCGGCGATGCCCTCCTTCTCGTTGTACGCGGGCACGATCACCGACACCGGTTCGGTGATCGGCGGCCCCCAGGCGAAGCCCTTGCGGCGTCGTTTGCGGGCGTGCCGCCGTGCCAGCACGAACAGCAGCACGGTCCGCCCGATGGTGAGCGTCCCGACCAGCACGAAGAGCACGCCGAAGAGGACGAAGGTGCCGTCGGCGGCGCGCACCGCCATGATCAGCATCTGGCCGCGCCAGCGCTCGGTGAACGTCGCCTCGGTCGGCCCGGCCGTGGTGCCGGTGGCACCGGCCTCGGCCAGCGCCCGGTTCAACCCCTCACTGATCGTGGTGAAGGTATATCCCCGGTCCTTCATCATCGGGATGTACCGGTCCAGCGCCTCGACGGTCTGCGAGCGGTCGCCGCCGGAGTCGTGCCAGAGCGTGACCGCGCCGGAGTAGCCCTCCGGTACGGTCCGCTCGATCATCCCCTCCACGCCCTGCCGTTCCCAGTCCCGGCTGTCCAGGTCGTTGACCACGCTGAGGTAGCCGAGTTCCCCGGCCTGTTGCAGCAACGGCCAGTCCTGGTCGACGAAGGCGTCCGCCCGGGACGAGTACGGGAACCGCAGCAGGTTGGACCGCTGGCCGGTGGCCCCGGCGATGACGAGCTGGGTCTGGGTGTACTCCATCCGCCGCTGCCACCCCGGGATCTGGGTGAGGTGCGGGTGGGTGAAGGTGTGCACGCCCAGCTCGTGCCCCTTCTCGGCCAGCTCACGGACCAGGTCGGGGCTGCGGACCACCTGGTTGCCGAGGACGAAGAAGGTGCCCGGGACCTGGTGCTTCTCCAACACCTCCAGCACGGCCGGGGTCCAGACCGGGTCGGGGCCGTCGTCGAAGGTCAACGCGATGGTCCGCGCCGGCAGCCGGTACGACTGCGGCCGGTCGGCGGTGGTGTTGACGATCGGGCCGCCTTCGAGGATCTCGTCGGGGACGTCGTCCTGGCCGCTGCCGAAGGTGTTCTCCGCCCGGTAGTCCGGGATGAACGAGCCGTTGGCGTACGCCTGGACGAAGAGGATGCCGCCGAGCAGCACGAAGACCATCGCGTACACGGTCCAGCTCGGACGGGGGATGAACCGTCGGGCGCGGGCGGTCGGACCCGGCCGGGCGTGCTGTCGGGGTCGTTCGGGCGTACGGGTGGGGGGCGCGTGTGCCTCTCGGCGGGGCGGGTACGGGTGGCTCATCAGGGAGCGGTCGCCTCATTCGTGTCGTTCGGTTCCGGCGACGGCGTTGTCGTGGGCGTCGGGCTGCTCGGCGGCGGCGGGGTGCTGGACGGCGGGGTGCTCCGGGACGGGCTGGCCGTCGGCGTCCCGCTGGGACGGGGGCTGGTCGGCGACGCTGTGGTGCGGGACGGGCTGGGGGTGGGACTGGCCGAGGTCGCGCCGGTGCCGGGCGTGCCGGAGGGCGGCACCGGACGCTGCGGCGTGACCTGGGTGGGCGACGGTGCCGGTGAGGTCGACCGGCTGGGCGACGGGGTCGGGGAGACGGGCGGCGCCTCCCAGGTCTCGGCGGGCTCGACGAACGGGATGATCGAGTCGGGACGGACCGGTCCGCCGGCGAAGCTGATGCCGACCATCATGGTGTACGCCACCCCGGCCAGGCCGAGGGCGTACGCGGTCCGCCGAAACCACCGGCGGCGACGGCCACTCGGATCGACGAAGACGGGGGATGGTTCCGGGGCGACAGGAATGAGCTGTGTTGGTCCCTCCACCTGCGCGAGTCTAAACGTGAAAACCTTTCATATTCTCGCCCAAGTGTCCCATCTGACATGCGAAAACGGGCCGAACCACCCCTAGGTGGTTGTCCGAAGGCAACCAATCGGACCGAGTAGGTTGGGCCGCATGGCTCGCAGCGTCTACCTCACCAGCGTGGGATCCGGCGGCGGCAAATCCGCCATCGCGTTGGGTCTCGCCGAGCTGCTCTCCCGGCAGGTCGAACGGATCGGCGTGTTCCGGCCGCTGGTGCCGTCGACCCGGCCCGACCACATCCTCGCCCTGCTCAGCGAGCGTTATCGCGTGCAGGTTAACCCGTCCGACCTGGCCGGAGCCACATATGCCGAGGCCACGGCGCTGGTATCAGACGGACGGCGGGAAGAATTGATCTCCAGGGTGGTGCAGCGCTACCGAGCGGTCGAGCGGCAGTGCCCGGCCGTCGTAGTGGTGGGTAGCGACTTCGCTGACTCCGGCGACGGGACCACGCCACGGGAACTCGCCTTCAACGCCCGGCTGGCGACCGAGTTCGGCAGCGTGGTGGTGCCGGTCGTGGACGGGCAGGGCCAGTCACCGGAGGCGATCGCGGCGGCGGCCCGGGGCGCGTACCACGACCTGGTGGACCTCGGCGCGACGGTGCTCGCGGTCATCGCCAACCGGGTGCCCGAGCCGATGGACCTGCCCGACCTGCCGGTGCCGGCGTACGCCATCCCGGAGGTGCCGACCGTGTCGGCACCGACGGTGGCCGAGGTGGCCGCCGCACTCGGCGCGACACTGCTCACCGGCGACGAGGCGGCGCTCGGTCGCGACGTGCTCGACTACGTGGTCGGCGCGGCCCACGTACCGACGCTCGTGGAACACCTGACCGACGGCTGCCTGGTGATCACGCCGGGCGACCGGGACGACCTGCTGGTGGCCGCCGGTGCCGCGCACGTCTCCGGCCAGGTCTCGATCTCCGGGCTGGTGCTCACCCTCGGCGAACAACCCGACCCGCGCGCCCTGCGCCTCTTCGACGGGCTGAACACCGGCCTGGCGGTGCTCAGTGTCACCAGCGACAGCTACGACACGGTCGCCGCGTCCAGCCGGATCGAGGGACGGCCCAGCGCGGCCAACACCCGGAAGGTGGAGGCCGCCCTCGGTGCCTTCGAGGCCAACGTGGACACCGACGAGCTGGCCCGCCGACTCGCGGTCACCCGCTCGCAGCGGGTCACCCCGCTGATGTTCGAGTACGACCTGATCGACCGGGCCCGCGCCCAGCGCCGCCACCTGGTGCTGCCCGAGGGCACCGACGAACGGATCCTGCGGGCCACCGAGATCCTGCTGCACCGGGGCGTGGCCGACCTCACCCTGCTCGGTCGCCCCGACGACGTGGCCCGGCGGACCCGGGAACTGGGCGTCGACATCACCGGGGCCACCATCGTCGACCCGGCGACCAGCCAGTGGCGGGACGAGTTCGCCGAGGCGTACGCGAAGCTGCGCGCCCACCGGGGCGTCACCGTCGAGTTGGCGTACGACGTGGTGGCCCAGCCGAACTACTTCGGCACCATGATGGTGTGGGCCGGGCACGCCGACGGCATGGTCTCCGGCGCCACCCACACCACCGCCGCCACCATCCGCCCCGCCTTCGAGATCGTCAAGAACCTGCCGGACGTCTCCGTCGCCTCCAGCGTCTTCTTCATGCTGCTCGCCGACCGGGTACTCGTGTACGGCGACTGCGCGGTCAACCGCGACCCGGACGCCGCCCAGCTCGCCGACATCGCGATCTCCTCGGCCGACACCGCGGCCCGGTTCGGCATCGAGCCCCGGGTGGCGATGCTGTCGTACTCGACCGGCAGTTCCGGCGCCGGTGCCGACGTGGAGAAGGTCGCGGCGGCCACCGCGCTGGTCCGTGAGCGTCGGCCCGACCTGGCCGTGGAGGGTCCGATCCAGTACGACGCGGCGATCGACCCGGCGGTGGCGGCGACGAAGCTGCCCGACAGTACGGTCGCCGGCCGCGCGACGGTCTTCATCTTCCCGGACCTGAACACCGGCAACAACACGTACAAGGCGGTGCAGCGCTCGGCCGGGGCGGTGGCCGTCGGGCCGGTGATGCAGGGCCTGCGCCGGCCGGTCAACGACCTCTCCCGGGGGGCCACCGTGCCGGACATCGTCAACACCGTGGCGATCACCGCCATCCAGGCCGCCGCCCTCACCGACGCTCCCCCACCCGGAGACGCATGATGACCGACAAGGTGCTGGTGCTCAACTGCGGGTCGTCCTCGGTCAAGTACCGGCTGTACGACGGTGACCGGGTGCTCGACAAGGGCACCGTCGAGCGGATCGGTGAGGCCGGTGGCGGCGCGCCCGACCATGCCGGGGCGGTCCGGCGGATCCTGGCCGGGCTGGACCTGACCGGGCTCACCGCGGTCGGGCACCGGGTGGTGCACGGCGGCCGACGGTTCACCGCGCCGACGCTGGTGGACGACACGGTGCTGGCCGCCATCACCGACCTGGTGCCGCTGGCACCGCTGCACAACCCTGCCAACCTCGCCGGCATCGCCGAGGCACGCGCCGTCCTGCCCGAGGTGCCGCAGGTCGCCGTCTTCGACACCGCGTTCCACCACACGCTGCCCGACTCCGCCGCCACGTACGCGATCGACCGGGACGTCGCGCAGCGGTACGGCGTCCGGCGGTACGGCTTCCACGGCACCTCGCACTCGTACGTCTCCCGGCGCACCGCCGAGCTGCTGGACCGCCCGTACGCTGAGGTCAACACGATCACCCTGCACCTGGGCAACGGCGCCAGCGCGTGCGCGGTCGCGCAGGGACGCAGCGTGGCCACCTCGATGGGGATGTCCCCGCTGGAGGGCCTGGTGATGGGCACCCGCAGCGGTGACCTGGACCCGACCGTGGTGTTCCACCTGCGCCGCGAGGGCGGACTGGGCGTGGACGAGATCGACGACCTGCTCAACCACCGCAGCGGGCTGCTCGGGCTCTCCGGCGTCAACGACATGCGGGAGGTGCTGTCCCGGCGGGCCGCCGGAGACGAGGCGGCGACGCTCGCCTTCGACGTCTACTGCCGGCGGATCACCGGCTACGTGGGGGCGTACTACGCGTTGCTCGGCCGGGTCGACGCGGTCACCTTCACCGCCGGGGTCGGCGAGCACGCGGCACCGGTCCGCGCGGCGGCACTGGCCGGGCTGGAACGGCTCGGCATCACCGTCGACCCGGAGCGCAACGCGGGCAGCGGTGACCGGTTCATCTCACCGGACGGCGCGGAGGTCGCGGTCTGCGTGGTCGGCACGGACGAGGAACGCGAGATCGCCCGGGCGGCACGCACGGTGGTGGCGGCCACCGCCTGATCGGTCGGCGGCCGGGTGGCGAACCGATCAGGCGAAGGCGAGCCAGCTCGCGAGCGCGACCAGCACCACGGCGACCACGGCGGCACCGATGATCAGGCCGTTGCGGGAGGCCGTCTCGGCGGGGGCCTCCGGGGTGCCGGCGAAGGCGCGGAACGCCTCGGTGTTGCCGCTCGGATCGGTGTAGTTCTCAGTCATGCCGTGACCTTAGCGAAAGCGGTCCAGTCGGACGGTCCGTGCGCGCCGTCCGAACGGGTGGCGTACGGCACCGGTCAACCGGACCCGGACGGGTGACCCGGGGTCCTACCGTGATGTCGTGGGAATCGCACGGGGGTTCACCGCACTGGTGTCGGCGCTGCTGATGGCGCTGTCGGCCGGTTGCGCGACGAGCGGCGAGCAGTCCGGCCAGGCACTGCGCGGCCGGCAGGCGCCGGAGGTGCCGTACGCGGTGGGTGTGCGCACCCTCACCGTCGACCCGGCCTCGGAACGTCCACTGCCGGTCACGCTCTGGTATCCGACGCAGGGCAGCCGGGTCGCCGAGGGGCGGTTCCCGGTGGTCATCTACAGCCACGGTCTGGCCAGCCTGCCCGAATTGCACTCCGGACTGACCGCCCGATGGGCCGCCGCCGGATTCGTGGTGGCCGCGCCGACGTATCCGCACACCCGGCGCGGCGCGAAGCGGTTCTCCCGGGCCGACGTCCGTCACCAGCCGGCCGACGGGTGGCGGGTGATCCGGCACCTGGTCCGGCTCGACGGCCGCTCCGGCGACCCGCTCGCCGGTCACCTCGACGTGCAGCGGGTGGCGGCGGCCGGACACTCGGCGGGCGGCTTCACCACCGCTGGCATGTTCACCGCCGGGCACCCGGCCCGGCTGCGGGCCGGCATCGTGATCGCCGGAGGCGGGATGGCGGGCAGTTTCGCCGGCCCGAGCGCCCCGATCCTCTTCGTGCACGGCACCGCCGACGCGGTGGTGCCGCTCAGTGTGGGCCGCGCCGCGTACGGCCGTACCCCCGGGCCGGCCTCCTTCCTCAGCCTGCTCGGGCAGGGCCACGGCGAGTACCTCGTCCCCGGCCGGCCCGGTTTCGCCCAGGTCCTCGCCGCCACCACCGACTTCCTGCGCCTGACGCTCTACGGCGACCAGGAGGCCGGACGCCGGCTACCCGGCCGGGCGCTGCTGGCCGGCGTCACCAGTTTCGAGACCCGTCCGGCGGCCTGACCTGCCCGACGGCGCCACCTGCACGCCGGGTGAGGGCGTGGGCGCAGGACGTGGAGCGCCGGACGGGCCGCTCGGCGGGCGAGGCAGAATCGGAGACATGTCGCGCCGCGCCCTCTCACTCCTGCTCGCCAGCACGCTGACCACCGGCATGCTGGTCGGCTGCTCCACCGACCGTGACCCGGACGAGCGGGCCGAGGCGCCCGCCCCCTCGGCGACCGCCTCCGCACCGGCCGGGATCACCTCGGCACCGGCCATCCCCGCCGGCAGCGCGCCGGAACGGACCTTCGCCGTCGGCGTACGACAGCTCAAGCTCAACCGCGACGGCAACCGGCCGCTGCCGGTGACCGTCTGGTACCCGGCGGCCGGTCGGGCCGGCGGGAAGCCGCAGTCGTCGGCGGACGCCGCCGAGGGACGGTTCCCGGTGGTCATGTTCAGCCACGGCCTCGGCGGTCGACCCGCCGACTACCAGGCGCTGCTCACCCGGTGGGCGGCCGCCGGTTTCGTGGTGGCCGCGCCGACGTTCCCGAACACCTCGAAGGCCGGTGGCGACAACAACGTGCTCGACGTGCTCAACCAGCCCGCCGACGTCTCGTACGCGCTGACCGAGGTGCTCGCGCTCGACGCCCGCGACGGCGACGTGCTGCGGGGTCGACTGGCCACCGACCGGGTGGCCGCCGCCGGGCACTCGGCGGGCGGGGTGACCACCATCGGGCTGTTCACCGCCGGCCGGGACGAGCGGCTGGCCGCCGGGATCGTCTTCGCCGGCACCGCGCTCGGCGTGGGCACCGCCTTCGCCGGTGCCGCCGCGCCGCAACTCTTCGTGCACGGCGAGGCCGACGAGGTGGTGCAGTACACCGCCGGCAAGGCGGTATACGACCTGGTGCCCTGGCCGAAGGCGATGCTCAGCCTGCCCGACGGCGACCACGGCCGGAAGCTGCTGAGAGACGACACGTCGCTGGGCGTGGTGGCGAACACCACCGCCGAGTTCCTGCGCTGGACGCTCTACGGCGACGCCGAGGCCAAGGACCGCATCCCCACCGCCGCCGCCCGCGACGACATCGCCACCCTCGACAACAACCTGTAGCTCCCGGGGGTTGGTGGTAAGGAAGGGTCCCCTGCTAACGCCTCGTGCATAGCAGGGGACCCTTCCTAACGCCGCACGCCCCAACGCCGCACGCCCTAACCGCCGTGCGTCAGCTCGTGTGGTCGATGACGACCTTGCCGAAGGCGTCGCCGGAGTGCAGGCGGGCGAACGCCTCCTCGACCCGGCTGAACGGCACCACGCTGTCCACCACCGGGCGCACCTTCCGCTCGGCGCAGAACGCCAGCAGGTCGGCCAGGTCGGCCGGGGTACCCATCGAGGTGCCCAGGATCTCCAACTGCATCGCGAAGACCCGGCGCAGGTTGACCGCCGGCTCGTGCCCGGCGGTCGCCCCGGAGACCACGATCCGCGCGCCCGGCGCGGCCGACTTCAGGGAGTGGTCGAAGGTGGCCGCGCCGACCGTCTCGATCACCACGTCGACCCGCTCGGGCAGCCGGGCACCCGTCTCCAGGGCGGTCGCGCCCAGCCCGGCGACCCGCTCCCGCTTCGCGGCGTCGCGACTGGTCGCGTACACCCGCTTGCCCATCGCGGTGGCCAGCACCACGGCGGCGGTGGCCACGCCGCCGCCGGCGCCCTGGACCAGCACCGCATCGGCCTCGTCGATGCGGCCCTTGGTGGTCAGCATCCGCCACGCGGTCAGCCAGGCGGTCGGCAGGCACGCCGCGTTCGTCGCCGACAGGCCCGCCGGCAGCGGAAGCAGATTCCACCGGGGTACGGCCACCCGCTCGGCCAGGGTGCCGGGGAAGTGCTCGGAGAGGATGGACATCCCGCGCGGGTCACCCGGAGTGGGTACCACCGGATAGACGACCACCTCGTTGCCCTCCGGGTCGACGCCGACGGCGTCGCAGCCCAGGATCATCGGCAACTGCTCGGCGCGCAGCCCGACCCCGCGCAGCGACCAGATGTCGTGGTGGTTGAGCGAGCTGGCCGTGACGCGCAGGGTCACCCAGTCGTCGTCGGGCAGGCTCGGCTCGGGCTGCTCACCCATGGTGAGCGCGGCGAGCGGATCGGCGTCGTCGAAACGGGAGGCGAAGGCGGCACGCATGATCCGCACCGTAACAAGCTGAGCGGCCGTTAAGAAGGGTCCCTTCCTAGACACGAGGCGTTAGGAGGGGACCCTTCCTTTCACGTCAGGCGCGGGCGACGCCGTCGCGGCGGGCGGCTTCGGCGACGGCTTCGGCCACCGCCGGGGCGACCCGGGGATCGAGCGGCGAGGGCACGATCGCGTCCGGCGTGAGCGCCTCGGCCACCACGGCGGCGATGGCGTCGGCAGCGGCCACCTTCATCGACTCGGTGACCCGGGTGGCCCGGGCCTGGAGCGCGCCCCGGAACACACCCGGGAACGCCAGCACGTTGTTGATCTGGTTGGGGTAGTCGCTGCGGCCGGTGGCGACCACCGCGACGTGCCGTGCGGCGACGTCCGGGTGCACCTCAGGGGTAGGGTTGGCCAGCGCGAACACGATCCCGCCGGACGCCATCCCGGCCACCGCCGCCTCCGGGATCTGCCCGCCGGAGACGCCGATCAGCACGTCGGCGTCGCGCAACGCCTCGGTGATGTCGCCCTGCCGGCCGTCGGCGTTGGTCAGCTCGGCCAGTTCGGCCTTGGTGCCGGTGAGGCCGTCGCGCTGACGGGAGACGATGCCCCGGGAGTCGCAGACCACCACCCGCTGCGGGTCCACTCCCCCGGCCACCAGCATCTTGGTCACCGCCACGCCGGCCGCACCCGCACCGCTGACCGCCACCCGCAGGTCGCCGAGCTTGCGGTTGAGCAGGGTCGCGGCGTTGCGCAGCGCGGCCAGCACCACGATCGCGGTGCCGTGCTGGTCGTCGTGGAAGACCGGGATGTCCAGCGCCTCGTCGAGGCGGCGTTCCACCTCGAAGCAGCGCGGCGCGCTGATGTCCTCCAGGTTGATCCCACCGAACGACGGCGCGAGCGCCTTGACCGTCGCCACGATCTCGTCGACGTCCTGCGTGTCCAGGCAGACCGGCACCGCGTCGACGCCGCCGAACTGCTTGAACAGCACGGCCTTGCCCTCCATCACCGGCAGCGCGGCGCGCGGGCCGATGTTGCCCAGTCCGAGTACGGCCGAACCGTCGGTGACGACCGCGACGGTGTTCGACACCCAGGTGTACTCGTGGGTCAGCGACGGGTCGGCGGCGATCGCCTCGCACACCCGGGCCACACCCGGCGTGTACGCGAGGGAGAGGTCTTCGCGGCTGGTCAGCGGGACGGTCGAGAGGACGGCCATCTTGCCGCCCCGGTGCAGTTGGAAGACGGGATCAGCGGGGTCCACGGTGGACGAAGGCATGGTGACTCCAGTGTCGGTTCAGCAGCTGGGCCGGCCGGTCGGGGCGCACGGTGAGGCAAGCGAGCGGCGGCACGAAGTGCGGGGGTCACCCAGGCACTTTCCGAGCATAGTCACGCCACGGGGAGCCAGAGGTGAGCAGGGTCATATCGGCCGCGGCGGCAATCGGCCGGGGCGGGGCCAGTAGCGGAGCACCACCCGACCGAGGACGTCGGCCACCCCGTACGCCCGGGAGTCGTCGGTGACCAACTCGTTGTCACCGTACAGCCACCAACCGCCGTCGGCGGGTCGGACGGCGCGTTTGACCACGAGCAGATCGGGACGGCTGCGGAAGACCGCGACCACCACGTCCCCGGGTCGGGTGGCACGGCCACCCGGCCGGACCAGCACCGCGTCGCCGTGCCGCAGGGTCGGCGCCATCGACGGACCGGTCACGAGTACGGCCGAGAGCGGTCGCCGGAGGTGTGGCACCGGCATGTGGTTTCACCTCCTGCGACCTCGGGGACCACGTCCAGGAGTAATGTCGTCATGGATCATCGCAAACTTCCCATGGAGGATCCCGATGCGACTTCCACGCATCCTTGCGCCCCGGGTGACCGCGAGCGCGCACTGCGACCTGCCCTGCGGCGTCTACGACCCCGCGCAGGCTCGGATCGAGGCCGAGTCGGTGAAAATGATCTGCGAGAAGTACCAGGCCAACACCGACCCCGAGTTCCGCACCCGCGCCATCCTGATCAAGGAGCAGCGGGCCGAGCTGGTCAAGCACCACCTGTGGGTGCTGTGGACCGACTACTTCAAGCCGCCGCACTTCGAGAAGTACCCGCACCTGCACCAGTTGTTCAACGAGGCCACCAAGCTGGCCGGCGCGGCGGGCGCCAAGGGCGCCACCGACCCGTCCAAGGCCGACGAGCTGCTGCAGAAGATCGACGAGATCTCGAAGATCTTCTGGGAGACCAAGCAGGCGTGACGTGACCCGTCCACGCCTGTCGTCGGCGGCCGGCCCTGCCCCCTTCGGGGCGGGCCGGTCGCCGACGCGTTTCCGGCCGGGCACCCGCGGTTCGCACCTGGCCGCCCGGCTCGCCGTCCGCCGCACTGACGGCCCTCCGCCGCCCCGCCGCCTGAGCGGGTAGAGTCCCCGACCGGGGGGATGAGTCGTGACTCAACTGACCGGACAACCGACCACCGACGACGACGTGGTGCACCTCACCGTGCCCGCCGACGGCGGCTACCTGAGCGTGCTGCGCACCGCCACCGCCGGTCTCGCGGCGCGTCTCCAGTTCGCCCTCGACGAGATCGAGGACCTGCGCATCGCCGTCGACGAGGCGTGCGCCATGCTGCTCGCCATCGCGCCCCGGGGCGCGGAGTTGGACTGCCGCTTCGCGGTCACCGAGGACGCGCTGACCGTCGAGGTGACGGTGCCGACCGTGCCCGGTGCGCGGCTCCCGGCGGAGTCGTCGTTCGCCTGGAAGGTGCTCACCGCGCTGACCACCTCGGCCTCGGCGGGGGCCGCCGACGGCCGGGCCACCATCTCGCTGCTCACCCGCCGCGCCTCCGGCTGGTGAGCGACGCTCACTCGAAGCCCAGGGCCCGGGTGGTGGGCGGGCTCACCAGCAGCCAGGTGACGCCGAGGCCGAGCGCGATCAGCGGTACGCCGAGCCAGCCCAGCCCGCCCTGGATCATGAACCAGCCGATCGGCAACAGCATGAGTTGCAGCACGATGGCCGGCGCCCGGGCACCGGCCCGGCGGCGCAGCAGCGCACTGCCCAGCGCCCAGAGCGCGATCGCCGCGCCGATGGCGAACGCCGTCACCAGCAGCGCCGACACCAGATCGGTGGTGGTGGCGGTGAAGTCGGCGACGACCAACCAGGCCGCGATCAGCCCGACGGCGACCGCCTGACCCCGCAGCAGGAAGACCGCCCACCGGAGGGTCACCGGAGTCGGGTCGGAGTCGATTGCCACGCGGTCACGATACCCGTGGCGGGTCGGGGTACAGTGCCGCCCATGCGGGCCGTCCTGCTGGTCAATCCGAAGGCCACCACCACCAGCGAGCGTGCGCGGGATGTGCTCGTCCGCGCGCTGCGCAGCGAGGTGGATCTCTCCGTGCGCTACACCCGGCGACGCGGTCACGCCACCGCGTTGGCCCGGGAGGCCGCGGTCGAGGGCGTCGACGTGGTGGTCACCCTCGGTGGTGACGGCACGGTCAACGAGGTGGTCAACGGCCTGATGACGGCGACCAGCGCCGGTGGTGCCGCACCGAACGCCGATCGGTTGCCCGCTCTGGCCACCGTCCCGGGCGGCTCGACGAACGTCTTCGCGCGGGCGCTGGGCCTGCCGAAGGAGTGGCCCGAGGCGGCCAGCATGCTTCTGGAGGGGCTGCGACTGGGCCGGCACCGGACCGTCGGTCTCGGCCGGGCCGACGACCGCTACTTCACCTTCTGCGCCGGCTTCGGGCTCGACGCGGCGGTCATCCACCGGGTCGAGGAGGCCCGTCGCCGTGGCCGGGTCTCCTCGCCGGGGCTCTACTTCCGGGCCTTCACCGCGCAGTTCCTGTTCGGTGCCGAGCGGCGCAACCCGGCGATCCGGTTGGAGCAGCCGGGCGAGACCACGGAGGGCGACATGGCGACTGTGATCGTCCAGAACACCGCCCCGTGGACGTTCGTCGGCGACCGGGAGGCCAACCCGAACCCGGAGGCATCCTTCGATCTGGGCCTCGACGTGATGGCCTTCCGCCAGCTAGGCGTCGCCAGCACGACACGGACAGTGACGCAATTCCTGTCCGCCACGCCGGATCCGCACGGTCGCCAAGTTCTTCGTCGGCACGATGTTGCCGAGTTCACGCTGGTCGCGAGCCGTCCGCAGGCGTTCCAGCTCGACGGCGACTACCTTGGCGAGCGAGAAAAAGTTGGATTCGCCTCCGTTCCGGCCGCACTCAGAGTAATCTGTTAGGCCTCCGGCACCCCCGGGCGGAGAAGGCGGCGCGCCCCCGACACGCGACGACTGCGACACCCGGGATTCGTGCCGGAAATGTCGGCAATGTGCGCGGGACTGTACTATATTGATCCTGGACTGTGGTACGCCGGGTAAGCCAGCACCCTCTGGAACCCGGACAAATGGGTTGTGGGCTTGCTCACCGCCCGGAGTTTTTCCGAGCGTCACCCTTGACATCGCCAGAGTTCGTGAAAGTATTCACAAGCGAACTTGAGTTACCGGGACATCGCCTGGATATGCTCGGCAGGTTGAGCTGTTCCAGCAGGTCCCCCGGGCCAACAGCCTGCTCACGCACTGCCGAATCGGCGAACGCGAAACGTCACCATCGGCAATGCGGATGCATATAGGAAAAGCACGAACAAGCAACATCTGCCACCCATCCAGAATGAGGAGTGTTGCCGCCATGGACTGGCGTCACCATGCTGTCTGCCGCGACGAGGACCCGGAACTGTTCTTCCCGATCGGGACGTCCGGTCCGGCTCTCCTGCAGGTCGAGCAGGCCAAGGCCGTCTGCAGGCGCTGCTCCGTGACCGACCAGTGCCTGCAGTGGGCGCTGGAGTCCGGTCAGGACGCTGGCGTCTGGGGCGGGATGAGCGAAGAGGAGCGCCGCGCTGTCAAGCGTCGCGGTGGCCTCCGGGTGCTGCGCGCTCACTCCGCCTGACCACAACCGCACCGAAGCGACACGCCCCGGCCGGGCTCAGCCCGCCGGGGCGTTCTGCTGCCCACACGCACCAGATGTAAGGAAGGGACCCTTCCTATACACCAGGCGTTAGTAGGGGACCCCTCCTTACACAAGGACGCTCAGCGCGACGAAGACGCCCGGACGGCCACCCGGTCCAGCACCAGCCCCACCAACTCCGGCGCGTCGGTCAGCGGCGCCGCCACCGCGACCGCGCCGGCCTCCCGCGCCGCCGCCGCCACCGCGTCGTGGAACAACCCGGGCGCCAGGAAGTACGCGGCCACCGCGACCCGCCGCGCGCCGCGCGTACGCAACCGGGCCACCGCCGCACCGACGGCCGGTGGTGCCGCCGAGGCGTACGAGACCCGAGCCGGGGTGCCGAGGGTCACACCGAGCGCGTTGGCCACCCGGCCGACCGAGGCACGGGCGGACGCGTCCCGGGTACCCGCCGCCGCCAGCACCACTGCGTCGAATTCTCCCGGTTCCGCCTCGTCCAGTCGCCGGACCAGCCCGGCGAGCAGTGAGCGGTCCACGTGGTGGCCGACCGGACCGAGCACGTCGGTGACCGTCACCGCGATCGACGGGCCGGATTCCTGGGCGGCCGCCACCGCTGCCGGGATGTCCACCCGCCGGTGGTACGCGGCGGTCAGCAACAGCGGCACCAGGACCGCCCGGGTGTGCCCGGCGGCGGCCAGCCCGCGCAGCGCCTCGGTCGGACCGGGCTCGGTGTGGTCCAGCCAGCTCGCCAGCACCGGCGTGCCGGGCCGGGCGGCCGACACCGCCCGCGCCAGCGCCCGGGTGGCCTCGGCGGCCCGGGGATCGCGACTGCCGTGGGCGACCAGGAGCAACGGGTCCCGCCCCGACCCTGATGGGCCGGGGCGGGTCGGGCCGTCGTCGGTGTCCGCCGCCTCGGTCAGAGGTGCAGTCCGCACTCGGTCTTCTCGAACATGGCCCAGCGGCCGGCGCGCGGGTCCTCTCCGGTCGAGGTCCGGCGGGTGCACGGCCAGCAGCCGATCGAGCCGTAGCCGCGCCGGAACAGCTCGTTGACCGGCACCTTCCAGCGCGCGATGTACGCGTCGACGTCCGCCTGACTCCAGGCCGCGATCGGGTTGACCTTCACCCGGCCCCGACGCGGGTCGAACGCCACCACCGGCGTGTTGGCCCGGGTCGGCGACTCGTCGCGGCGCAGTCCGGCGGCCCACGCCTCGTAGCCGGCCAGTGCCCGCTCCAGCGGCTCCACCTTGCGCAACCGGCAGCACTCGTCCGGTGACCGGTTGAACAGTCGTGGCCCGTACTCGCCGTCCTGCTGACCGACGGTGAGCCGGGGCCGGATCGACCGGACGTTCACCGGCAGGGTGCGGGCGACCTCGTCGCGGACGGCGAGGGTCTCCGGGAAGTGCAGGCCGGTGTCGAGGAAGACCACGTCCACCCCGGGTGCCACCCGGGAGACGAGGTGGGCGAGCACCGCGTCCGCCATCGAACTGGTCACGCAGAACCGGTCGCCGAAGGTCTCCGCGGCCCACCGGGCGATCTCCAGGGCGGGCGCGCCCTCCAGCTCCCGGCCCGCCCGGTCGGCCAGTTCCCGCAACTGCTCGGGGCTGCGTCGGGTCGGATCGGCCGGTGCGGCGACCGGGGCGGGTGCGGTGTCGACAAGTCCCAGACCGGCGGCGGAGATCAGCGCGCTCATCGCCGCACCGCCTGGGGAAGCAGGCCGGTGAAGCGGACCGTGAACACCCGGGCGCAGCCATGGCACTCCCAGGCGCCGTGCCCGGTCTCGCTCGGCCGCAGGTCCTCCTCACCGCAGTACGGGCAGTACAACGGCGCGGCACGGGTCTCGCTGCTCATCGCGTCACCTCGCTCATCGCAGTAGTTCCTCGTCGGCCCTGACGACCCAGTTGGCGAACGTCTCGTTCTCGGTCCGGCCGTCCAGGTAGCGCCGGGCGAGCCGTTCGACGTACTCGGGAAGCTCGTCGGCGGTGGTCTTGAGACCGCGCAGCTTGCGCCCGAACCCGGCGGTCTGGCCCTCGGCCATGCCCAGCCCGCCGCCGAGGTGTACCTGGTAGCCCTCGACCTGCTGGCCGTCCGGCCCGGTCACCAGTTGTCCCTTGAGCCCGATGTCGGCGACCTGGGTGCGGGCGCAGGCGTTCGGGCAGCCGTTGATGTGGATGGAGATGTCCGTGTCGAAGTCGCGCAGCCGCTGCTCCAGGCGGGCCACCAGTTCCTCGCCGCGCGCCTTGGTCTCGACGATGGCGAGCTTGCAGTACTCGATGCCGGTGCAGGCCATGGTGCCGCGCCGCCAGCTCGACGGGTGGGCTTCCAGACCGATCCCACGCAGCGCGGTGACCAGCGAGTCGGTCCGCTCCGGCGGGACGTCGAGGACCAGCAGTTTCTGGTACGGGGTGAGGCTGATCCGGCCGCTGCCGTGCGCCTCGACGACGTCGGCGAGCTGGGCGAGCTGGGTGCCGGAGACCCGCCCGACCACCGGGGTGGCACCGACGTAGTTGCGACCGTCCCGCTGGGCGTGCACGCCGATGTGGTCGACCGGCCGTTCCGGCAGCTCCGGGGCCGGGCCGTCGAGCAGCGTCCGGCCGAGGTACTCCTTCTCCAGCACCTCGCGGAACTTGGTGACGCCCCAGTCGGCCACCAGGAACTTCAACCGGGCGCGGTGGCGCAGCCGGCGGTACCCGTAGTCGCGGAAGATGCCGACCACACCGACCCAGACGTCCGGCACCTCGTTGAGCGGCACCCAGACGCCGAGCCGCTGGGCGAGCATCGGGTTGGTGGAGAGCCCGCCGCCGACCCAGAGGTCGAAGCCGGGGCCGTGCTCGGGGTGGTCGACGCCGAGGAACGCGATGTCGTTGGCCTGGTACGGGGTGTCCACCAGCCAGGAGATCGACGACTTGAACTTACGGGGCAGGTTGGAGTACGCCGGGTCGCCGACGTACCGCCGGACGATCTCGTCGATCGCCGGGGTGGCGTCGATCCGCTCGTTCGCGGCGACGCCCGCGACCGGGCTGCCCAGCACGATGCGGGGGCAGTCGCCGCACGCCTCGGTGGTCTGCAGGCCGACGGCCTCCAGCCGCCGCCAGATCTCGGGCATGTCCTCGACCCGGATCCAGTGGTACTGGATGTTCTGCCGGTCGGTGATGTCGGCGGTGTCGCGGGCGAACTCCCGGGAGATCTCCGCGATGGTGCGCAGCTGGGCCAGGTCGAGCTGGCCGCCGTCCACCCGCACCCGGAGCATGAAGTACTCGTCCTCCAGCTCGTGCGGCTCCAGCACGGCGGTACGTCCGCCGTCGATGCCCGCCTTGCGCTGGGTGTAGAGGCCCCACCAGCGGAACCGACCACGCAGGTCCGCCGGGTCGATCGAGGCGAAGCCCCCGTGTGCGTAGATGTTCTCGATCCGGTCCCGCACGTTGAGCGGGTTGTCGTCCTTCTTGCTGCGCTCGTTGGGGTTGAGCGGCTCGCGGTATCCGAGCGCCCACTGGCCCTCGCCGCGGGGGCGGCGGGGAGCCCGCGCGGGGCGCGCCGTGGGGTCCCCGGGTCGGGCCGGAATCTCGCTGACCGCCATCGCGGCGTCCTCCGTTGTCTGCTGTGCCTCGGGGGAGTACGCGGACGCGCTCGGCTCCCGGAAAGGGGGCCGTGGACGGCGATGTCAGGAACGGCCGGCGCGCCAGGTGCCCGAGGCAGGGTGGTCGGGCGTCGTCAGTGGGCCGGACAGATGGCGCTGCGTACGCGGCCGTAATCGACGTGGCGGCGAGCCACGAAGCGGCGCACGACGGCGGCAGTCATGAACGTCATGTTGCCACACCGGGTATGGGCTGGCCAATGACTGCGTGCCGCATCCCACATCACGGGCGGTCGCTGCCGCCACTCGGAGCGCGATCATGTGGCAGGCTCGCAATGTGGGTGATTTGTCCGATAGGTCGGTACCGGCCGCCGGAACCGGCGTCCGGCTCAGCGGCCTACGCCTGCGCGCGCTGCCGGTGTGGCTGCTCCCGGCGGGTCTGACGCTGCTGGTGACGCTGGCCGGGCTGGACTCCGCCCAGCCGTGGCGGGACGAGTTGGCCACCTGGAGCGCCGCCACCCGGCCGGCCACCGACCTGCTCCGGCTGAGCGGCACCATCGACGCCGCCGCCGCGCCCTACTACCTACTCGTACACGCCTGGACCGCGGTGGCCGGGGACTCGGTGGCCGCGCTGCGCCTGCCGTCCGCACTGGCCATGGCCGTCGCCGCCGGCCTGACCGCCGCGCTCGGTCGGCGGCTCTGGGACGCCCGCGTCGGCACCCTCGCGGGGCTGCTGTTCGCGGTCCTGCCCAGCACCTCCCGCTACGGCCAGGAGGCCCGCCCGTACGCGCTGGCCACCGCCCTCGCCGTGCTGAGCACCCTGCTGCTCGTCGACGCGCTGCACCGTCCCGGTCCCCGCCGCTGGGCCGGGTACGCCGTGGCGACCGCCGCCCTCGGGCTCACCCACCTGGTCGCGCTCACCCTGCTCGCCGCGCACGCCGTCGCGGTGCTCACCGCCGCACCCCGCACCGCGTCACCGGGCGCCACCGCACCGCCCGCCGCCCCGGAGCCCCCGGACCGGCCACCCACCCCGGGCACCGCAGCACCGGGCACCGCAGCACCGGGCACCGCAGCACCGGGCACGGCCGACCCGGCGTCAGCGGGCCGGGCACCGGCCCCGGACCTCAGCCCCGCGACCGGAGGCGGCACCGGGGCCGGCGAGGGGCGGCGGCGGTTCCGGCGGCGGGTGGTGTGGGGGTGGGCGTTCGCGTTGGTGCCGGTGTTCACGGCGGTCGCCCCGTTGGCGCTGCGGGCCCGGGGACAGCGGGCCCGACAACTGGACTGGGTGGACGCCGCCCGGCCCGGGGACCTGGCGGCGCTGCCCGGTGGGGTGGTGCAGAGCGGGGTGGTCGGCGGCCTCCTGGTCGGGCTCGCCGCCCTCGGTACGGTCCGGGCCGGTCGGCGGGCGCTGCTGCCGGCCAGTTGCGTGCTGCTTCCCGTGCTGCTGCTCTTCGTCGCCGGATCCGTGGTCCCGCTCTGGGTACCCCGCTACCTGGTCTTCGTGGTGCCGTTCGGCTGCCTGCTGGCCGGTGCGGCACTGCGTACCGTCCGGGCACCCGGTGCGCTCGCCGTGGTGGCTCTGGCCGGGTTGCTCGGCCTGCCGGACCAGGCCGCCCTGCGGCGTACCCACGAGTGGCCGCGCAGCGCCACGGTCGACTACGCGGGCGCGGCCCGGATCGTGGCCGACGACCTGCGCCCCGACGACGCGGTCGTCTACTCGCCCCGGGAGAGCTGGCTCTTCCTCGACCTGGGGCTGCGCTACCACCTCGGCGAGCGGACGCCCCGGGACGTGCTGGCGGTGGTGGACCCGCAGCGCCGGGGCGACCTGTGGGCCGCCGAGTGCGACCGGCCGACGGAGTGCCTGGCCGGGGTGGACCGGGTCTGGCTGGTGGTCGCGGGCCGACCCGCCGACCCGCTGGCCGCCGTTCCCGGTGCCAAGGGCGACGCGCTGCGGACCGGCTACACCGTCACCCAGGTCTGGCCCCGCCCCGGCCTCACCGTCGCGCTGCTCACCGCCGACGGCCGCTGACGCCCACCGTCAGGTGCCGGGGCGTTCGGGGGCGCTGCGGGCCAGCGGGACGATCAGGACCGCCTCGGTGCCGCCCTCGGCACCGGGCCGCAGTTCGATGCTGCCCCGTAGTTCCCCGGTGACCAGCGCCCGCACGATCTGCAGGCCGAGCTTGCTCCCGCCGGAGGCGTCGAAATCGTCCGGCAGCCCCCGACCGTTGTCGGCGACCGTGACGTGCAGCATCTTGCGGGCCCGGTGCGCCGACACCACCACCTCGGGCGCGTCGACGCCGGGCTGGCCCGGCGGCTCCGGCTCGACTCCGTCCTCGTCCTCGGCCTCACCGGCCGAGGGGAAGCCGTGCTCGACGGCGTTGAGCAGCAGTTCGTTGAGCACCATCACCATCGAGGTGGCGATCTCGGCCGGCAGGACTCCGAAGCTGCCGGTACGCCGCATCCCGACGCTCACCTCGGTCGCCGCCACCTCGGTCGCCGCACTGGCCACCCGGTCGACGATCCCGTCGAACTCGACCGCCTCGTCACTGGACATGGAGAGTGTCTCGTGCACCAACGCGATCGAGGCGACCCGGCGTACCGACTCCTCCAGGGCGACCCGCGCCTCCGGTATGCCGACCCGGCGGGCCTGGAGGCGCAGCAGCGCCGCGACGGTCTGCAGGTTGTTCTTCACCCGGTGGTGGATCTCGCGGATGGTGGCGTCCTTGGTGATCAGGGCGCGGTCCCGGCGGCGTACCTCGGTGATGTCCCGGACCAGGACCAGCGCGCCGATCGGCACACCGGCGGGCATCAGCGGCAGGGCCCGGGTGAGCATGGTCGCGCCGCGTGCGTCGATCTCGCGCCGGGGCGGCGCCTCGCCGCGCAGCGCGGCGAGGATGCCGTTGCCGGCCTCGGTCCCCTCCAGCGGGTCGTTGGCCAGCCGGCGGTGCAGCGCCGCGAGATCCTCGCCCACCAGGTGGGAGGCGTAGCCCAGCCGGCGGTACGCCGACTGCGCGTTCGGACTGGCGTAGGTGACCTTGCCACCGGCGTCCACCCGGACCAGGCCGTCGCCGACCCGGGGCGCCGAGGTGGTCTCGCCGGGATGCCGAGGCGGCGGGAACGTGCCGTCGGCGATCATCTGCGCCAGGTCGTCGGCGGTGGTCAGGTAGTTCAGTTCGAGCTGGCTGGGGGTACGGGCGGTGGACAGGTTGGTGTCCCGGCCCACCACGGCGATCACCTCGTCGGACTCCCCGTCGGCGGCCCGCAGCCGGACCGGGATCGCCTCGTGTCGGGCGGGTACGTCGCCGTACCAGACCGGGTCGCCCTCCCGCCAGATCCGGCCCTGCCCGTAGGCGACCTCCAGGTGCGCCACCTCCGGTCCGCCGACGATGCGTCCCACCTGGTCGTCCTGGTACGCGGTGGGCGCGGTGGTCGGGCGGACCTGGGCCACGCAGAGGAAGCTCCCCTCGCCGTCCACCGGCACCCAGAGCAGCAGGTCGGCGAAGGACAGGTCGGACAGCAACTGCCAGTCACCGGCGATGCGGTGCAGGTGGTCGATGTCGGCCGGACGCAGACGGGTGTGCTCCTCGGCGAGATCACGCAGCGTTGACACGCCGACCAGCGTGCCACGCCGAGGGTCACATCGTCGCGGTGACCTTCTTCAGGCCCCGTGGCGCGTCCGGGTCCTCGCCCCGGGTCAGCGCGAGCGCCAGCGCCAACCGTTGCAGCGGCAGGATGTCCAGCAGCGGGGCGTAGCGCTCGTCGACCTCGGGCACGCCGAGCCGGGTGGCCCCCTCGACCTCGGCGGAGCCGACCACGACCACGTCGGCGCGGCGCTCGCCGAGCCGGGGCAGCACCTCGCGCATCGCCTGACCGCCCGGCCCGGAGCCGACCACGGCCAGCACCGGCACGTCCGGGTCGGTCATGGCGAGTGGGCCGTGCAGTAGGTCGGCGCCGGAGAAGGACAACGCCGGTAGGTACGACGTCTCCATCAGCTTGAGCGCGGCCTCCCGGGCGGTCGGGTACGCGTACCCCCGGCCGGTGGTGACCAGTTGACCGGCGAAGCGGTAGCGGGGCGCGAGCTGGGTCGCGGTCGGGTCGGCGAGGGTGCGGGCGGCCAGTTCCGGCAGCGCGGCCAGGGCCCGGCGCTCGTCGTCCGGCAGTGTGCCGTCGCCGGCCCGGATCCCCTCGACCAGCAGGAGCAGGGCGAGCAGCTCCGCGGTGTACGTCTTGGTGGCCGCCACCGCCCGCTCGTGCCCGGCGGCGATGTCGACGGAGAGTTCGGCGGTCCGGGCCAGCGGGGAGTCCGGCGCGTTGGTGACCGCGAGGGTCAGGGCGCCGGAGTCCCGGGCGCTCCGGAGCACCTCGGCCAGGTCGGGCGAGCCGCCGCTCTGGCTGACGCCGACCACCAGGGCGTCGGAGAGGTCCGGCCGGGCGCCGAAGAGGGTGACGGCGCTGGGCGAGGCGAGCCCGGCCGGCAGGCCGAGACGGATCTCGGCGAGGTACGCCCCGTAGAGCGCGGCGTGGTCGGAGGTGCCGCGCGCGGTGAACACCACGTGCCGTGGGCGGCGCTCGGCGATGGCGGCGGCGACCCGGGCGATCGGTGCGGAGTAGTCGGCGGAGAGCAGTCGCTCGTAACCGGCCGGCTGCTCGTCGATGTCGGCGGCCATGCCGCTTCCTGGGCGCGTCACACGAACTCCTCCCCTGCGCGGTCGCCGCGCGTTTGATGCTCAGTCTTGCAGGTTTCTTCACGTATCAGCAACCGAACGCGCAGTACTGCGCAGTGGATCACCAAAACTGGGTGGCGTCACCTACGCTGACCCGACCTCACCGCGCAACCCGTACCTACCACCGAGAGGACCACGTGGCCGAGGGAACCGACGATCGGGCGTTGCCGGCGACGGAGGAACTGGCCCTGGCCCGGCGGGCCCTGGACTCCGGCGACCTGGCACACGCCGCTGACCATGTCGCGGCCGCGCTGGCCCGGGCGCCGACGCTGCCCGAGGTGCACGAGACCCTGGCCCGGCTGGCCGCCGTCGGCGGCGACGACGCGGTGGACCTCTTCCCCCTGCAACACCACACCTTCATCGGCGCGGTCGTCGCCCGGGCACACCTGCTCGCCGCCGCCGGGCGTCCCGCCGAAGGGCTCGACCTGCTGGTCGCCGCCACCGCGCACGCACCCGGCGCGGACTGGGCCGGCGTCCCCTGGGTCACCTCACCCGAACTGGCCGAACGCCTCGGCCCGGACCAGGCGGCCCGGGTCCTGATGCAGGTCTGCGCCGCCGCACCCGATCCGGTGCCGGCATCCGATCGGGCCGCGCTGGCGGCCTATCTGACGCTGGCCCGCAACGCGGTCACCGTCCACCCCGAACACGGGCTGCTGCTCGGCACGGCCTCCGCGCTGGCCCGACGGGTCGGCGAGGTGCCGCTCGCGGTCCGCTGGGCCGCCCGGGGCGTACGCGCGGCGCCGTCCAAGATCGGTGAGGTCTGGCTCGGGTACGCGTTGCGCAGCGCGGGCCGGACCCGGGAGGCGCTCGCCGCGCTGCGCCGCGCCGTCGACCACGATCCCGACGACCTCGCCGTGTACGCCGACATCGCCGGCACGCTGGCCGACCACGGCCGGCTGGACGAGGCGCTGGTCTGGATCGAGCGCGCGTTGGTCCGCAACCCGTCCTTCGACTGCGCGGTGCACACCGCCCACCGGCTGCGCTTCCAGCGCGACGGCGACGTACGCCACCTGGTCGCGCTGGCCGACTTCGTCCGCGACCACCCGGACGACTCGCACGAGCACGGTGACCTCGCCGAGTGCTGCCGGGGCCGACCCTGGTTGGGACAGGTGACACCGGTCGGCTCCCGTCCCGGTGCGGAGGAGGCGGACGAGACACCGTCCCCGCCGTCGGCGGACGCGGCCCGACGACTGCAACACCTCGCCCACCCCGCCTGGCCGCACCCACCGGCCGCGTACGACACGGCGGTCGGGCTGGCCACGCTCGACCTGCCGGATCTGCTCGGCCTGCTGGCCCACCCGCCGGAGGCCCCGCCGACGGCGTTGGGCCGGGTGCTCGCCGGGCAGGACCCCGCGCTCTGGGTGCGCTGTGTGCAGGTGTGGGCCTGCCTCGGCCTGCTGCACCACCGCACCGACGAGCCGTGGGCCGCCTCGACGCGTCGGCGGGTGCTCACCGAGTTGGCCGACACCGAGGAGGTCGCCGAGGCGGCCCTGTTCGCGCTGGTCACCGCCGCCTGGGTGGACCCGTCGGTCCGGCCCGACGTGGCCGGGCTGGTCGCCGCCCGACTGGCCACGGTGGCCGAGGCGACCCGGGAGGGCCCGGTGCCGACGGCCGCCTCCCTGGCCCACCTGGCGTTGGCCACCCCGGATCTCGACCCCGACAGCGTCACCCTGGCGCGGTCCCTGGCCGGCGCACCCGGCGGCGGGCACCGCTCTCCGCTCCGCGTCCTGCTGAGCCGGCTGCTGCGCCCGTTCCGTCCCCGCCTGGCCGGCCCACCCTGATCCACGCACCTCGCGCTCACGGCTGTTCAGCGCATCTCGCGCTCACGGCTGTAAGGAGGGGTCCCCTGCTATGCACGAGGCGTTAGCAGGGGACCCCTCCTTACCTCCGATCCTTACGCCGGGTTGCGGGCCAGGGCGGTCTCGGCCTGCTCCTCGGGAGTGCCGGTCGGTTCGTTGCTGGTGCGCAGCGGGATCTCCCGGATGAACCAGGCCAGCACCGGCACCAGTACGGCGAAGAGCACCGCCCACAGGAAGACGTGCGAGATCGCGTCGGCCAGCCCACCAAGCACCGCCTCGCGGGCCTGTGCCGGCAGGTCCCGGAGCTGGTCGATGTTCATCGCCGCCCCGGCCTCGCCACCGCCGCCGAAGGCACCACCGGCGGCGGTGCCGGCGAGCCGGTTGGCGAAGATCGCGCCGAACAGCGAGATGCCGAACGAGCCGCCGATGGAACGGAAGAAGGTGGCCGCGCCGCTGGCCGCGCCGAGGTCCTTCTGCTCCACGCTGTTCTGCGCGATCAGCATCGACGTCTGCATGAGGAAGCCCATGCCGACGCCGAGCACGATCATGTAGAGCGACGACTGGAGCTTGCTGGTGTGCACGTCCAGCAGGCTCAGCAGGGCGAGCCCGACGGCCATCACCGCGCCGCCGACGATCGGATAGATCCGGTAGCGACCGGTCCGGGTGATGGCCCGGCCGACGACCAGCGAGACCACCAGCATGCCGAACATCAGCGGCAGCAGGAGCAGACCCGAGTTGGTGGCCGAGGCGCCCTGCACGGTCTGCTGATAGAGCGGCAGGAAGTTCATCGCACCGAACATCGCGAAGCCGAGCAGGAAGCCGATCGTGGAGATCAGGGCGAAGTTCCGGTTGGCGAACAGGCCCAGCGGCAGGATCGGCTCGGGGGCCCGCCGCTCGACGAACCCGAAGGCCACCAGCGCAGCGAGCGCCAGGGCGGCGAGGCCGAGGATCTGCGGGGAGCGCCACGCGTACTCGTTGCCGCCCCACGTGGTGATCAACACGATCGCGGTGATGCCGACCGACAGCAGCGCGGCGCCGAGCCAGTCGATCCGGTGCTCGGTGCGGTACCGGGGCAGGCGCAGGGTGGCGATCAGCAGCACCAGCGCCACCCCGCCGAGCGGCAGGTTCACATAGAACGCCCAGCGCCAGGAGAGGTGGTCGGTGATGAAACCGCCGACCAGCGGTCCGGCGACCATGGCGATGGCCATGATGCCGGCGATCATGCCCTGGTACCGGCCGCGCTCGCGGGGCGGGACCAGGTCGCCGATGATCGCCATCACACCGACCATCAGGCCACCGGCGCCGAGGCCCTGCACCGCGCGGAAGGCGATGAGCTGGACCATGCCGTCGTCGGGTCCGCCGAGCATCGACGAGCCGGCCATGCCGCAGAGCGCGGAGCCGAGCAGGAAGAGCACCACGGCGGTGAGGAAGACGTTCTTGCGGCCGTACAGGTCGCCGAGCTTGCCCCAGATCGGGGTGGAGACGGTGGTGCCCAGCACGTACGCGGTGACCACCCAGGTGAAGTGGTTGAGCCCACCGAACTCGCCGACGATGCGGGGCAGTGCGGTGCTGACGATCATGTTGTCGAGCATCGCCAGCATCATGGCGATCATCAGCCCGAACAGGACGAGTCGAATGTTGGGTCGCACGGCGGCCTGTTGTTGTGAGGCCATCGGTAAGCTCTCCCCCCGAGACGTGACGCACTTACTTGCCGACCGGCTAGCTACCTTACTAGCCGGACGGTAAGTTGGACAGCAGATGACGGTCAACTGGATTAGGTGGTGCAGGTGAGCCAGAGCACAGGCGGCACCCGGGAGCGGATCAAGGCCGTCGCGCTGGAACTCTTCACCGAGCAGGGCTACGAGGCGACCTCGCTGCGTGAGGTCGCCGAACGACTCGGCGTGACCAAGGCCGCCCTCTACTACCACTTCAAGAGCAAGGACGAGATCGTCACCAGCGTCGTCGAGGACCGGCTGGGCCGGATGGACACGCTGATCTCGTGGGGCGAGGCCCAACCGGACACGCTGGCCACCCGCCAGGCGCTGATCGAGCGGTACGCCGACGCGATGTTCGGCGGCGAACAGCCCTCGGTGATGCGCTTCTTCGAGCAGAACCAGACGGCCCTGAAGAATCTCTCCGCCGGCCGGGACATGCGGGAGCGGATGTTCCGGCTGGCCTCCGTGCTCTGCCGGGGCGACGACAGCGCCGGTGCCCAGCTCCGCGCCGTGCTGGCCCTGTTCGCGGTGCACAGCAGTTGGTTCGCCGTACGCATGCCGGAGATCACCGACGCCGACCGCAAGCGGGTGGCCTTGGAGGTCGCCTACGAACTGCTCGCCGCGATCGCCGCGCAGTCGGATTCCTCTGCCGAAGCCACCCCCGCCACAGAGTGATCGACCACGCACCGACGATCACTACACTGAGCCGATGCCCCTCGCCGCCCTGGCCCTCGTCGTGCTGCTCGCCCTCCTCGCGACCTTCCAGATCACGCTCGCGCTCGGTGCACCGCTCGGCCGGTTCGCCTGGGGTGGCGGGCACGAGGTGCTGCCCCGCCCGCTCCGGCTCGGCAGCGCGGTGTCAGTCGTCGTGTACGCGGTCATCGCCGTGATCGCCCTCGATCGTGCGGGACTGATCGACGTGCTCGCCGGATCGGTCGCGCGCATCGCGATGTGGGTCGTGGTCGGGTATACGGCGCTGTCCATCGTGCCGAACGCGCTCTCCAGGAGCCGCTCGGAGCGGGCCGTGATGGTGCCGGTCTCGATGGCACTCACCGCACTCGGCCTACTCGTCGCGATCGGCTGAGCCGTACCCGGTGTCGTCGTGGCCCGGCGGTGCCGCAGTGAGAGCCAGGCGCAGGGCGAGCAGGTCGACGCCGGGCAACGGCGACCAGTCCTGCTCCGGTACGCGGACGAAGCCCCGCCGCTGATAGAGCCGGTGGGCGGGCTCGGCGTGGCCGGCGCGTACGCAGATGGCCAACGCGGTGCAGCCCCGCTCGGTCGCCTCCGCCACGCACGCCTCGACCAGTGCGGCACCGACACCCCGACCCTGTGTGGCCGGATCGACCGCGAGCATCCGGAACTCCGCCTCGTCCGGCCGGCACATCTCGGCGTACCTGCTACCGGGCAGGACGAAGGTGACCGTGCCGAGCACCTGGCCGGTGGCGGAGTCGACGGCGACCAGGATCCGGCCGTGCGCGGCCCGACCACTGACGTCGGCCAGCACCTCGGCGTAGCCGTGCTCGCCCTTCAACTGGCCGTCGGCCTCGTACGCCGCGACGGTCAGCCGGGCCACCGCGGCGAAGTCGGCCGGCGCGGCCGGTCGGACCAGGACGCCGGTCAACCGATCACCGCGATCAGGTCACCGTCCTGCACCACGTCGCCCTCGTTGACCGCGAGCTGCTGGACGACGCCGTCGGACTCGGCGATCACCGGGATCTCCATCTTCATCGACTCCAGGATCACCAGGGTGTCCCCCTCGGACACGGTGTCCCCGGTCGACGCGACGACCTTCCAGACGTTCGCCACCATCTCGGCGCGGATCTCCTCGGCCATCTCCCGGCCCCTTCTCTCGCGACTGCCTGCGCCACATCCAATCACGTGACGGTCGTCCCCGGGCGGCGAGCAGCAGCCCCGGCCGGGGGGCGTCGACGCCGACCGCACTAGCATCAACGGGTCGGACCCTGGCTCCGGGAGGGCCGGTTGCGTGCCCCGGGGGTCGAGGTCGCGCGCAGGCGATCATCACGAGGAGGTCAGTATGGCGAAGAAGGCCCGCAAGAAGAAGGCCCGGAAGAAGAGCGCCGCCAACCACGGCAAGCGCCCCAACTCCTGACGACGGCGCTCCGGTCCCGCCGGACCGGACAGCGAGACGCCGGTGGCCCGTACGGGCCACCGGCGTCGTCGTCTCCGGCGCGCCGACGCGTCAGTCGGCCAGTTCGCGGGACTCGGTGCTCTCGAAGACCACGATCTCGCTGAGGCGTACCCGCAGTCGCTCGCGCAGTTCGTCCGGCGCGGACTCGTTGCCGCAGCACCGGGCCACCAGCGCCTTCACCTCCTGCTCGATGCCGTACTCCCGCAGGCAGGGCCCGCATTCGTCGAGGTGGTGACGGATCCGGGAACGCCGTTCCTGGGCGCACTCCAGATCGAGGTAGAGGTAGACCTCGGCGAGGACCTCGCGGCAGTCCGTCTCGTGCGGCTCTCCACAGCTCACGTCACACCTCCCGGCCGGTGGCAGCGGAACTCCGGGCCGACGACGGCGCGGCGGAGAAGCCGCGCTCCGCGGCGTAGCCCTCGAGCAGCTTGCGCAGATTGCGACGACCGCGGTGCAACCGCGACATCACGGTGCCGATCGGCGTACCCATGATGTCGGCGACCTCCTTGTAGGAGAACCCCTCGACGTCGGTCAGGTACACCGCCAGCCGGAACTCCTCCGGCAACTGCTGGAGGGCCTCCTTGACGTCGCTGTCGGGCAGCCGGTCGAGCGCCTCCGTCTCGGCCGAGCGCAACCCGCTTGAGGTGTGCGACTCGGCCTCGGCGAGCTGCCAGTCGGTGATCTCGTCGGTGGGCGCCTGCACCGGCTGCCGCTGCCGCTTCCGGTAGGAGTTGATGTAGGTGTTGGTCAGGATCCGATACAACCAGGCCTTCAGGTTCGTGCCCTGTTCGAACTGGTGGAAGGCCGCGTACGCCTTCAGGTAGGTCTCCTGGACCAGGTCCTCGGCATCCGCCGGGTTACGCGTCATTCGCAGGCCGGCCGCGTACAGCTGATCGACGAATGGCATCGCGTCCCGCTCGAACCGGGCCCTGCGCTCGTCCGTCTTCTCGGTGGTCAACCGCACATCCCCTCGGGTCGGATGCTTCCCCGCCGAGGATACGCGCACGGACCTGCCGGGAGATTCGGTTCCGACGGGTGTGCCCGTCGCCACCTCGGCCGGTGACACCGTCGCCGGCCAGTCCGGGCCCGCCAGCAACTGCCGTAGCTGCCGCGCGTCCCGCTCGTCGCGTTCCCGGTTCCGGATCTCGGTCGGCACCGGTCACCCCCTCGCACAGTGGTCATCCGAGGGGTTCAACACCCACCGCAGGCCAGGGCATTCCGGATCCGACTCCCGATCCTGGTCCCGGCCGCGCGGATCACACGGCTGGGACCAGGAAGGGCCTGGGAGCCCGGTGTGACCGTCCGGAACGGGCGGGCGACACCATCGGATGCAACGACCCGGCGCGGCCACCGGAAACGGCGCGGACCCGGCAGGCGCCGTCGACTGCCGCCTCGGAGTCGACCGGACGGCAGACGATCAGGACCGCACCCAGCCGTGCCCGCGCAGCCAGTCGATCACCAGCGCCGCCGTCCCGGGTGGGTCGCCGCGCAGGTCGTGACGCTGGCCCGGCCGGATCACCACGCGGACGTCCGGCCCCGGCTCGGGCACCCCGAACGGGTCCCGGTCGCCGTTGACCACCAGCGTCGGCACCCCGGTGGCCAGCTCGGCAGCCCGGCTGCGCTCCGGGCGACCGGGTGGATGCAGCGGGAAGGCGAGCGCGACCACCCCGGCGGCGCCCACGCCACGCGCCGTCCGGCAGGCCACCCGCGCGCCGCTGGAGCGACCCCCCACCACCACCGGTACGCCCGGATGGCGCTCGCGGAGCACGGTCGACACGGCGGTCCACGCCGTGTCGAGGTGTCCGGCCGGGGCCGGGGCACGCCGACCGGCCACCCGGTAGGGCTGCGTCACCCGGGCCACGACCAGCCCGACGGCCACCGCCGCGTCGCGCAGCGCGAGCAGGTCCGGCGCGTCGACCCCGCCACCCGCCCCGTGCCCGAGCAGCAGCAGCGCGCCGGCCGGGCCGGTCGGCTGGTCGGTGTCCACCCGCGCCGGGCCGTGCGGGGTCTCGATGAGGTCGTCGTGCGGCACGGCTCCATTCTGCGGGCCGCCGACTGCCCGCCGCCGACGGCCAGGCCGATGGCGGCACGCATTGCCGTCCACGCCGCCGACCGCACCCGGCCGTGGACATGTCGCGTCGACCGCAGTCGCAGTGCTGCGTGATCTGGCGCGGTGATCTGGCGTGATTGCCGGCACCGGGGCGGGACGACCACGTCGACGACGTACCGTCCGGCCCCGGACCGGCTTCTCCGATCAGCTCAGCGGCACCAGGGTGAGCAGCCGGTCGCGGACCGGCGGACCGGCCTCGCTGGCCGCGTCCGGGTCCGGTTGGACCTCGTCACGCCAGGCCACCAGCATCGCCCGCCGCTCGCGGGGCGTGGTGCCGCCCCACACGCCGTGGCAGTCGCCCACCTCCAGCGCCCAGGCCAGACAGGAGCCCTGCACGTCACAGCTGTTGCAGAGCGCCACCGCCGCGTCGGCCGGCTCGTTCGGCGCCGGAAAGAACGTCTCCGGATCGACGCTCTGACATGTCCCCCTGGTGCGCCAGGCTTCGTCCTGTCGCCGCTCACGCAGCGCTTTCAACAGTCGTGGATCACGCCGTGCGGCGGCCACCTCGTGCGGACGGGGCATACGCGCCCGTGTCATCCACCCACCTCCCCCGTGGGACCAGCAATATCGATGAGCATCGTTCACCCGACGTGAACGACACCCACCACCGGCGCTGTGTTCTATCGCATTTACCGGCACGGGGACAAGGGTCTGCCGGGAAGTTGGCAGAAACAGCCCGGCACCTTTCACCCGCAACTGCGGCAAATCACTCCCGACAATATGAGGGTGCAATCAGAACAGGGTCGCCTCTTCCGGCCCGGTCGGGGCCGACAGCGGCACCCGGGCGGTCAACCGGGGGCCGTCGTTGCGCACGTCGCCGACCGCCGGACCCACCGGGCGCACCTCCAGCCCGGCCAGCCACTCGGGTGACGGCGGGACGAGCAGCTCGGTCGGCTCGCCGCCCCCGCCCAGCCAGGTCGCCCAGCGCTCCGGCGGCAGCAGCAACGGCATCCGGTCGTGCACCTCGGCTAGCTCCCCCAGGGCCTCGGTGGTCACCACGCTGCAGGTCAGCAGCGGGTCGTCGGGCCCGCCCCAGACCGACCAGATACCGGCGAAGGCGAGCACCGACCCGTCGCGCGGGGTCAGGTAGAACGCCTGCTTCGTGCCGTCCGACCGACGGACCCACTCGTACCAGCCGTCGGCCGGGACCAGGGCCCGACGACGGGCGAAGGACGGCGCGTACGCCCGGCTGGTGGCGACCGTCTCGGCGCGAGCGTTGATCATGCGCGCGGCGCCTGCGGGCGACCGGGACCACGGCGGCACCAACCCCCAGCGGGCCAGACAGAGCACCCGGTGCCCCTCGGAGCTGACCCGCACCACCGGCACCGGATCGGTCGGCGCCACGTTGTAGTCGACCACCAGGTCGCCACCGGTCTCGTCGGCGGACTCGAACAGCCCGCTCAGGTCACCGGAGCTCCGGGTCGTGGCGTACCTCCCGCACATGCCGGACACGCTAGCGCGCCACCGGCCCGCCCGGCTGTCCCGTTCACCGGGAGTGGGCAACGGCGAGGTCCGCCGACGCCCCGCACACGGCAGAATGGAACCGTGGGGAACCTGACCGCGACCCGGCCGCTACAGCCGTGGACCGCCCCGACGGCCAGCGATCCGGTGTCGGCGTCGCTGCGCCTGCCCGGGTCCAAGTCGATGACCAACCGTGCCCTGGTGCTCAGCGCGCTGGCCACCGGCCCCTCGACACTGGCCGCGCCGCTGCGCGCCCGCGATACCGAGTTGATGGCCGGCGGGCTGCGGGCGATGGGCGCGCACGTGTCGATCGCCGACGACGAGCGCTGGCTGGTCCGGCCGCATCCGCTGGCCGGTCCGGCCCACGTCGACGTCGGCCTGGCCGGCACGATCATGCGGTTCGTACCTCCGATCGCCGGGCTGGCCGACGGCCGGGTCACCTTCGACGGCGACCCGCACGCCCGCACCCGGCCGTTGGGTCCGCTGATCGAGGCGCTGCGCTCGCTCGGCGTCCGGATCGACACCACCGGTCCGGGCAGCCTGCCGCTGGCGGTCCTCGGCACCGGCCGGGTGACCGGCGGCGAGGTGGTGATCGACGCCTCCGCCTCCAGCCAGCTCGTGTCCGGCCTGCTGCTGGCGGCCCCGCGCTTCGACCGGGGCCTGGTGGTACGCCACGTCGGCCCGCCGGTGCCCTCCGCGCCCCACCTGCGGATGACCGTGCAGATGCTGCGCTCGGCCGGCGCGGCGGTGGACGACAGCACGCCCGACGTGTGGGTGGTCGAGCCGGGCCCGCTGACCGGACGCGGCTGGCAGATCGAGCCCGACCTCTCCGGTGCGGTGCCGTTCTTCGCCGCCGCGATGGTCACCGGCGGCGAGGTGACGCTGCAGGGCTGGCCCGGCAGCAGCGTGCAGCCGGTGGACCGGCTCCGCTCGCTGTTGCAGCAGATGGGTGCGGAGGTCGCGCTCACCACCGAGGGGCTCACCGTACGCGGCACCGGGGCGGTCCACGGGCTGCGCGCCGACCTCTCGGACGTCAGCGAGCTGACCCCGGCCCTGACCGCGCTGGCGATGCTGGCCGACTCCCCGTCGGTGTTCACCGGTGTCGAGCACATCCGGGGGCACGAGACCGACCGGCTGGCGGCGTTGGCCCGGGAGTTCGCCGCGCTGGGCGCCGACGTCACCGAGGCGTCCGACGGGCTGGAGATCCGTCCCCGGCCGCTGCGGGGCGGGGTGTTCCACACCTACGACGACCACCGGATGGCGCACGCCGCGGCGATCACCGGCCTGGCCGTCCCGGGCGTCGAGTTGAACGACGTGGCGTGCACCTCGAAGACCATGCCCGAGTTTCCGGCACTATGGTCGGCGATGGTGACCGGCAAGAGCTGACCGACGACGGAGGAGCGGACCTGGCGACCAGGCGACGCGAGTACGACGAGGACGACGTCCGGGTGCGGCCCGGCAAGTCCTCGCGTCCGCGTACCCGCACCCGCCCCCGGCACGCCGACGCCCAGGACGGTTTCGTCATCGCGGTGGACCGGGGCCGCTACACCTGCGTGCTGGCCGGAGCCGGGCCCGACGACCCCACCGTCACCGCGATGCGCGCCCGCGAGCTGGGGCGCAAGTCGGTGGTGGTCGGCGATCGGGTGGCCCTGGTCGGTGACGTCTCCGGCGCGGACGGTGCGCTGGCCCGCATCGTCCGGATCGCGCCCCGACACTCCGTGCTGCGGCGGACCGCCGAGGACGACGCCAGCACCGCCGAGGGGCGGCTGGAACGGGTGGTCGTCGCCAACGCCGACCAGCTCGTGATCGTCAGCGCGCTGGCCGACCCGCCGCCGCGTACCGGGTTCATCGACCGCTGCCTGGTGGCCGCGTACGACGCGGACATCGAGCCGCTGCTCTGCCTGACCAAGGCCGACCTGGCCGGCCCCGAGGCGGTGCTCGACTACTACACCGAGCTGGAACTGCCGTACGTGCTGATCCGGCCGGACTCGTCGCTGGACGCCCTGCGCGGCCTGCTCGCCGGTCGGGTGTCGGTGCTCGTCGGGCACTCCGGGGTGGGCAAGTCGACGCTGGTCAACCGACTGGTCCCGGAGGCCGACCGGGCGGTCGGCGTGGTCAGCGCGATCGGCCGGGGGCGGCACACCTCGACCAGCGCGGTGGCGTTGCGGCTACCCGCCCTGCCGGACGTGTCGGACGACCCGGGCTGGATCGTGGACACGCCGGGCGTCCGCAGCTTCGGGCTGGCGCACGTCTCGGCCGAGAGCCTGCTGCACGGTTTCCCCGACCTGGTCGAGGCCACCGTCGACTGCCCGGTCAACTGTCCGCACACCGCCGACGAGGCCGACTGCGCGCTGGACGCCTGGGTGGCGCAGGGGCGGGCGGATCCACGTCGGCTGGCCTCGTACCGCCGGTTGCTGGCCTCCCGGGCCGGTGACCTGGAGCCGCGCGGCGAGGCCGAGCCGCGCGGGCACCCCTGAGCCGCGCCGAGGCCACCGCGGCCCGGCGGGAAGGCCCGGGGTCGGCGTCGCTACCGTGTCCGGCATGACCGGGTACGCCGACGACCTCGCTCTCGCCCACCGGCTCGCCGACGCCGCCGACGCCATCTCGGTGGCCCGGTTCCGCGCGCTCGACCTGCGGGTGGAGGCGAAGCCCGACCTCACCCCCGTCTCCGACGCGGACACCGCCGTGGAGCGCGCGATCCGTGCCCTGCTGGCCGCGCACCGGCCGGACGACGGGCTGCTCGGCGAGGAGTACGGCGCGTCGCCGGCCGCCGGCACCCGGCAGTGGGTGGTGGACCCGATCGACGGCACCAAGAACTTCGTCCGGGGAGTGCCCGTCTGGGCCACCCTGATCGCGTTGCTGGAGGACGGCCGACCGGTCGCCGGGCTGGTCTCCGCACCGGCCCTGGGCCGCCGCTGGTGGGCGGCGACCGGCATCGGCGCGTACGCGGGCCCGGACGCCGCCTCGGGCGAGCCGATCCGGGTCTCCGCCGTGACGGCGCTGGCCGACGCGAGCTTCTGCTACTCCTCCCTCAGCGGCTGGGAGGAGGCCGGTCGACTGGAGCCGATGCTCCAGCTGATGCGCGACACCTGGCGCAGTCGCGCCTACGGCGACTTCTACGGTTACATGCTGCTGGCCGAGGGCGCACTGGACGTCATGGTCGAACCCGAGCTGTCGCTCTGGGACGTGGCCGCATTGGTACCCATCGTGACCGAGGCGGGGGGTGTCTTCACCGATCTGGCCGGTCGACCGGCCCCTGCCGGGGGCGAAAACAGCGCGGTGGCCAGCAACGGAGCACTGCACGCAGACATCCTCGGCAGGCTCGGTCGGCCCGCCGCGCACTGACGTCGGGTTACCTCTATCCTCGCCAGGTGGCTACCTCGGGTTGGTGTTTTCTCGCGGCGATGATCGTCGCGTACGGCGTTGCCAACCTGTTGCAGTCGGTCGCCGCGGCCCGCACCACAGTGCAGCACACCTTCGATCCCGGTCTGCTGCTGCGCCTGGCCGGACACCGCGCCTACCTGGTCGGCCTGGTCTGCCAGGTGGGTGGTTTCGTGCTCGCCTTCCTGGCCCGCCGGGACCTGCCGTTGTTCCTGGTGCAGGCCAGCGTGGCGGCCGGGCTCGGGGTCACCGCGATCCTCGGTGTGCTGGTGCTGAAGTGGCGGCTGCCGGTCGCCGAGGTGGTGCTGCTGCTCCTGCTCTTCGCCGGGATCACCGCGCTGGTGCTCTCCGCCCGGCCGGCACAGTCCAAGCCCCTCGGCACCGCCGGCATGATCGCCCTGCTGGTGACGCTCGGCGTGATCGCGGTGCTGGGCTTCTTCGCGGTCCGGCTACGCGGTGCCCCCGGCTCGGTGGCGCTCGGCTCGCTGGCCGGGCTGGCCTTCTCCGCCGCCGCGGTCGCCGCCCGCCCGCTCGCCTCCGCACCGACCTGGGACGCGTTCCTCGCCGACCCGCTGCTCTATCTGCTGGTCGGTCACTCCGTGGTCGGGCAGTTGCTGCTCGGCCTGGCCATGCAGCGCGGCTCCACCACGGCAGCGGTGGCCGCGATGGACGCCGCCGGGGCGGTCCCCGCCGCGATCATCGGACTGCTGCTGCTCAACGACAAGATCTGGCCCGGCCGGGAGTGGTTGGCCGGAGTCGGATTCCTGGTCACCCTCGCCTCGGTCATCGGCCTGACCCGGTACGCCGAGCCCCAGCACCACCACGCCGTCGCCCAGGAGACCTCGCGGGCGGTCGTCGCCGGCAAGCCACTGATCGGGCCACAGCCCACCGGGTCCCGTGTGGGCGGCACGGCGAGCCCGCTGCCGCAGCCGGCCGCCCAGCTCTCCCAGGCCGCCTCCGGGTCGCCTCAGGCCGCCTCGACGGGCTTACGCCGGCCGACCACCCGCTCGTAGAGCCGTTCCAGGGCGGAGGCTGTCCGCTCCCACGTGTAGCTGCACCGGACCCGGTCCACCGCCGCGTGCCCGTACGCGAACCGGCCCGCGTTGTCGGTGAGCACCCGACGCAGCGTCATCCCCAGCGTCCGGACGTCGCCCGGCGACACCAGCTTGCCGGTCACCTCGTCCACCACCGCGTCGGCGATACCGCCCATCGCGTAGCCGACCACCGGCACCCCGCAGGCCATCGCCTCCAGCGACACCCGTCCGGCCGACGAGTAGTGCGGTGTGCAGGCGACCACGTCGGCCGAGCGGTACCAGGTGGCCATCTGCTCGTGCGGCACGGCGCCCACCAGGTGCACCTGCTCCCCCACGCCGATCCGCTCGGCCAGTTCCCGCAGCCGACGGGCCTCGGTGTGCTGCGCCAGCCCCTCGGCCGGCGGACCACCGGCGATCACCAGTTCCGCGTCGCCCACCAGGCGCATCGCGCGGATCAGGTCGTCCTGCCCGTGGCCTCGGGAGAGCCCGCCGACGGAGAGGATCCGGGGGCGCTGGTCCCGGGGTGCCGCCTCGCCGTCGGGGTGGAACCGGTCGATGTCCACTCCGGTCGGCACCATCGCCACCGAGCTGCGTTGCAGACCCATCCGGGTCAGCTCGTCGACCTCGTCGTTGCACTGAGCGACCGCCATGTCCACCGCCCGGGTCAGCGCCCGTTCCAGCGGGATGCGGGTGCCCGGCCCGTCGTACTGCGAACCGAGGTGGCGTAGCTGCTCCATGCCGAGGGAGTGGAACGTCTGCACCACCGGGATGTCGGTCTCCCGGACCGCCTGCGCGGCGGCCAGGCCACCGACCCAGTAGTGGCCGTGCACCACCTCCGGCGTCCAGCCGCCGGACCACCGGTCGGCCAGCCACTGACCGAACGCCGGCACGTGCGGCACCAGCTCGGCGGTGGGGATCGGGGTGATCGGTCCCACCGGGGCCCGCTCCAGCCGGTACCCGTCGACGAGGTCGCTCTCGGCGACCTCCGGATCGTCCCGTCGGGTGTAGACCCGGACGTCGTGGCCTCTGCCCGCCAGTTCGGCGGCGACCCGTGCGATGTGCTGGTAGGTGCCGACGACGTTACCGTCGCCGGACGGCGGCGAAGCGGCGTGGGCGCAGACGAGGCCGACGCGCATGGGTCACCTCCATGCGGATGGGGCGGTGGTCTCCGGTCAGAGCGTCCCATTAACCGGGCTCCGACGAGCCGAAACATGGCAGATCCCCTGGTGTCCGGCGCGCATGACCCGGACACCAGGGGGTACCGATGAGGAATGCCCCTCGCCCGAAAGCTCGCCGCACCGCCACGGCACCGGCCACGGCCGCGGCGGCTGCCCGAACGGCGCGGACGGGACCGGTTACGGCCGGAGGGCAACGGGTAGTGGTCAGTCATGCGCGACGACGAGTACCCGACTCCCCTGTCCGACCCTGAGGCCGACGGCCTGCCGGACACCGCCGACGACGACTCGACGGCCGGTGACGACGTGCTGACCGGCCGGGAGGCGGACGGCCCGGCGCCGGCCCAGTTGCCCGGCGACCGGACCCCGGTGGCGGTGGACGAGTTCGGCACCACCGCCGAGGAGCAGCTCGACGGCGAGTCGCTGGACTACAAGCTCGGCCGGGAGCAGTTCGAGCTGCCGGTCGACGACCCGCTGGCCGGTCCGGTCGACCCGGACATCGCGGCCGAGGCGGACAGTCGGGAGCAGGCGGCGCAGGCGCAGCTCGACGCCGACGTGATCGACCCGGGCCCGACCTCCGACCCGAACTCCCCGGTGTCGCTCTACGACCACGACCGGCTGGGCACGGTCGCCGACGCCACGGTGGGCCGACTGGTCGAACCGGACGAGGGTACGCACACCGACCAGGAGACCGACTCCATCGCGTACGACGCGGGAGCGGCCGGTGGCGGGGCCAGCGCGGAGGAGTTGGCCGTGCACGAGACCCGGCCGCCGCACTCCGTCTGAGCGCCCACCCGCGCCTACTCGTCGAGGCCGCGCTCGATCGCGTACCGGGTCAGTTCGACCCGGTTGTGCAGTTGCAGCTTGCCGAGCGTGTTCTGCACGTGGTTCTGCACCGTCCGGTGCGACAGTCCGAGCCGCTCGGCGATCTGCTTGTAGGACATCCCCTTGGCCACCAGCCGCAGCACCTCGGTCTCCCGGTCGGTGAGCCGGGGTGCGGCGTCCTGCGTACCGGCCGGGGCCTGCTCCCGGACGGCGGCCAGCCGGCGGTACTCGCCGAGCACCAGCCCGGCCAGGCCGGGCGTGAAGACCGGCTCACCGGCGGCGGTCCGCCGGACCGCGTCCAGGAACTCCGCCAGCCCGGCGGACTTCAACAGGTAGCCGGTGGCGCCGGCCTTCACCGCGTCCAGCACCCCCTGCTGCTCGCCGCTGGCCGAGAGCATCAGCACCCGCACCTCGGGTCGTTCCGCCCGTAGCCCCCGGATCACCTGCACCCCGGAGATGTCCGGCAGTTGCAGGTCGAGCACCACCAGGTCGGGGCGGGCCGCGGCGACCACCCGGACCGCCTGACGGCCCTCGCCACAACTCGCGACCACCTCGTGGCCGGCCTCGGTGAGGTCGCGGGCCACCCCTTCCCGCCACATCGGGTGGTCGTCGACCACCATCACGCGTAGGCCGTTCACAGTCCCCTCCTCGGCACGGTGAGCTCGACCTCGGTGCCGGCGCCCGGGGTGGAGCTGATCCGGGCGGTCCCGCCGAGGTCGGCGAGGCGTCCCTGGATCGCGTGGGTGACGCCGAGCCGGCCCTGGGCGGCGGCCTCGGCGAGTCGTTCCGGGGTGAAGCCGGGCCCCTCGTCCCGGATCGACACGGTCACCGCCGTCCCCTCGTCCTCGACCAGCACCCAGGCGCGTCCGTCGCCGTGTCGGGCGACGTTGTCCAGCGCGGCCCCGATCGCGGCGGCCAGTTCCCGGGCCATCTGTGGTGGCAGCGGCACCGGGGTGGCCGGCGCGGACAGCGACACGCTGCCCGAGGCGTACCGGCCGAGCAGGGCGCACAGGTCCACCGGCGAGTCCACGTCGTCGCCGGACAACGGGCCGCTACCGGAGATCAGCATGCGCAGCGCCGCCTCCTGCTCACCGGCGAGCCGGGCCAGTTCGCCGGCCTCGCCGTCGAGCCGCTCGCCGCGTCGCTGCACCAGGGCGAGCACCTGGAGCACCGAGTCGTGGATGTCGCGGGCCAGCCGTTCCCGTTCGCGGTTGGCGGCCTCGATCTCGACCGCCCGCTGCAACCGCTCTCCGGCGGTCACGGTGAGCCGGGCGACGTGCCCGACCACCACGCCGGCGAGCAGCATCAGGATCGCGCCGTTGATCGCGGTCGGGGTGGCCATCCCCCGGGTGGCCACGTCGGTGGCGCCGACCACCAGCGCGGCCAGCGCCCCACGCCGCCGCCCGCCGCAGACCGCCCAGGCCAGCACCGGACCGCTCAGCCAGGCCACCGCCATGGTCGGTAGTCCGGCGTCCAGCGCGTCGCGGCCCATCACCCACGGGGTGGCCAGCAGGATCGCCACCACGACGCCGAGATCGGCCAGGAGCAGCGGCCAGCCGCGCCGGGACGGGGTCGCGTAGCCGATCGCGGTGACGGCGGTCCAGACCGCCATCACCAGCACCAGCACTCCGGCGAGCAACGGGTGGGCGTAGCGGCCCGCGTCGCGCAGCACGACCACGCAGACGTACGCCAGCGAGGCCACCCGGAAGACCGCGACGGCCCGCCAGAGGGGGAGTTCGAAACCACCGGGGGCGGACACGCCCGTCACCATGCCACAGCCCGTTCGGGGAGTCCTCGGCAATGCGGCGCACCGAACACTGACGTACGGTGGTAAAAGCCGCGTAAAGCTCTGCGATCTCCTCTCGGGACGGGGCCATGACGAACGCAGAACCCCGCACACCGCGTACGGTGGTGCCCATCGAACACACCCTCCTGATCGCCGACGCCTTCGACCAGGCACAGGTGACCGAGCTGCGGCACTCGGTCACCTCCTGTGTGCGCGCCGCAGGGCTGCGCGACGACCGCCTGGACGACTTCGTGCTCGCGGTCAACGAGCTGATAACCAACGCGGTCCGGCACGGCGGAGGGCGGGGCTGGCTACGCCTCTGGAAGCAGTCGGACCTGGTGATGTGCGAGGTCTCCGACCACGGTCAGGGCATCAGCGTGCAACGCCTCGACGACCGCAGCCGACCGGCGCCGGAGACCGCCGGTGGCTGGGGACTCTGGCTGGCCCGCGAGCTGACCGACGCGATGGACGTGGCGACCGGCCCGGCGGGCACCACGGTCCGCATCACCTCCGCGACCGTGGCCACCGAGCAGCACATCGGCCGGCACCGCAGCGACTGACGCCCGACGCCCGGGGTCACTCCCAGCGGTTGCCGGTGATCTTCTCGTAGACGTCCACGTAACGGGCCCGGGTGGCCTCGACCACCTCGTCCGGCACCTCGGGCGCCGGTTCGCGCTTGTCCCAGCCGTTGCCCGCCGCCCAGTCCCGCACGTACTGCTTGTCGTAGGAGAACTGCGTACGGCCCGGCTGGTACGACTCGGCCGGCCAGAAGCGGGACGAGTCCGGGGTGAGCACCTCGTCGGCGAGGACCAGGGTGCCGTCCGACGCCCAGCCCAGCTCGATCTTGGTGTCGGCGACCAGGATGCCGCGCTCGGCGGCCAACTCGGCGCCCCGGCAGTACACGTCGATGGTCAGCTTCCGCAGCCGCTCGGCGGTCTCCGCGCCGACCTCGCCGACCACCTCGGCGAAGGTCATCGGCTCGTCGTGCTCCCCCATCGGCGCCTTGGTCGACGGAGTGAAGATCGGCTCGGGCAGGATGGACGCCTCACCCAGGCCACGCGGCAGCGCGACGCCGGACACCGCGCCCGTGCTCTGGTACTCCTTGAGGCCGCCGCCGGTGAGGAACCCACGGGCGACGCACTCCACCGGGACCATCCGCAGCCGGCGGCACCGGATCGCCCGCCCGGCGAACTCCGCCGGCACGTCGGTGGCGGAGATGACGTGGTGCGGCACCAGGTCGGCGAGCTGCTCGAACCACCACAGCGACAACGCGGTGAGCAGCTTGCCCTTGTCCGGGATCGGGGTCGGCAGCACCACGTCGTAGACGGAGACGCGGTCCGAGGCGACCAGGATCAGGTCGTCGCCGTCCGCGTAGACGTCCCTCACTTTGCCCGAGTGCAGAAGTTCCACGCGAACAAGTAGACCACGCGCCGGAGGCACCACAGTTGCGGGACCGCAGCGCTTCCGAAGCGCTGCGGCACCCGGTCAGCGCCGCCGGTTACGGGTCAGCCGGACCAGCAGCAGGACCACCACGGCCACCACCGCCAGGCAGCAGAGCAGCCCCAGGAAACCGAAGATGCCGCCACCGCGCCCGCGTCGCCGGGCGGCCTCCACGACCAGTTCCCCGGTGCCGGTCGAGGCCCACGCGGCGACCGGTACGAACACCGCCAGCACGACCGTTCCCAGGAGCGTGCCGAGCCGCCCCCACCACTTGCCGAAGGAAGACATGGCCCCATCCTCGCCGAGGCCCGCAACCCCTGGCCGGCGAACGGCGCTGCGAGCTGGGCCACCGGCTGGCGGACGGCGGACGATCGGACGACTCGCCAGCGGAACGACGAAGGCCCCGGAGATCCGGGGCCTTCGTCGTGCAGTAGCGGGGACAGGATTTGAACCTGCGACCTCTGGGTTATGAGCCCAGCGAGCTACCGAGCTGCTCCACCCCGCGTCGGTATGTGACAACCCTACCCCATCCGTCACGAGCCCCACCGACCACCCCACCGGTACCCGAACACGGTGTTCCCGGCAGCCGTCGGGAGGGAGCACCGCACTCCGGACAACGAGAAAGGCCCCGGAGATCCGGGGCCTTTCTCGTGCAGTAGCGGGGACAGGATTTGAACCTGCGACCTCTGGGTTATGAGCCCAGCGAGCTACCGAGCTGCTCCACCCCGCGTCGGTAGATCCACCGTAGCGCACCACCCCGCCCCGCCGCAAAACGACTCACAGAACGGCCGTGGCGAAGCCGGGGGCAGGCCGGAAAACGGACCGGGCCCGTGGCGGCGACGGGAGGTCGCCGGCCACGGGCCCGGTCCGGTGCGGTTCGTCAGCCGGTCGGTGACGGGCTGCCGGTCGGTGCCGGACCGTTCGTGCCGGCTGCCTGCTGGGCCTGCTGGAACGCGGTCAGCGCCTCGTCCAGCGTCTTGAGCGCCCGGCCGTACCGCTCGAAGTCACCGGACGCCTGGGCGTCGCGCACCTCGGTGATCGCCGCGCGCACCCGGTCGGCGGCGACACCCAGATCGCCGGTGAGCGGCGGTGCCTCGGTCGGAGTGGGCGTGGGCGTCGGCTCCTCGCCACCCGGTGGCGGCTCCTCACCCGCGGGCGGCTCCTCCGTGGCCGGCGGCGGGTTGCCCTCCGCCGCCCGCTTACCCTGCTCCACGAGCTGCTTGATGCCGTCGGCCGGGTTGTCGGCCAGCACCACGAACGAACCACCGTCACCGTACGAGAGCAGCACCTTCTGCAACAGCGGGTACGCGTCGGTCTGGTTGCTCTTCACGTAGACCGGCTCGACGTAGAGCATGCCGTTGCCGAACGGCAGTGAGAGCAGGTTGCCGTACTGCACCTGGGCCTGGTTCGAGGAGAGCAGGTTCAGCTGCTGACGGATGTTGGCGTTGTTGGTCATCTGCTGGTGCACCTGCACCGGGCCGGAGACCCGGGTCTGGTCGGGCAGCTCCAACACCTGCAACCTGGGCCGCCCGTCCTGGTACGACGCCGAGATCAACGCGGCCAGGTTCTGCCGGCCGTTCGGGGTGACCGCACTGGTGAGCTGGAAGGTCGGCTCCTCCTGCCCGGGCATCTGCGTGTAGAGGTAGTACGGCGGCTGCTTGACCCCGCTGTCCGGCGCGTCCGGCACGTTCGGCACCTGCCAGAAGTCCTGGCCGGAGTAGAAGTCGCCGGGGTTCGTGACGTGGAAGCGGGTCAGCAGGTTGCGCTGCACCTTGAACAGGTCGGCCGGGTAGCGGAAGTGGTCTGCCAGCGACTGCGGGATCTCCTCGCGCGGCTTGATCAGGTCACCGCCGAAGGCCTTGTTCCAGGCCTTGAGCACCGGGTCGTTCTCGTCGAACTCGTAGAGCGTGACCGTGCCGTCGTACGCGTCCACGGTCGCCTTGACCGAGTTGCGGATGTAGTTGACGTTCTCCCGGGCCAGCTGGATGGTGCCCCGGCCGGTCAGCTCGTCGGTGGTCTCCTGCTGGAGGTTGACCCGCTCGGCGTACGGATAGGTGGCCGAGGTGGTGTAGCCGTCCACGATCCACTGCACCCGGCCGTCCACCACGGCGGGGTACGGGTCGCCGTCGAGCGTCAGGAACGGCGCGACCTTCTCCACCCGGTCCCGGGGGTTGCGCACGTAGAGCAGCTTGGAGTTGTCGTTGACCGCCTCGGAGAGCACGAAGTTCGGCTCCTGCTCCTTGATGGCGTAGAGCAGCCGCCGGGAGAACGATCCGACGTCGACGCCGCCCTCACCGGTGTAGGTGTAGTACGACTCGCGGGCCTCGCCGCTCTCGCCCGCCGGCCGGTCGAACTCCGCCGGGTTGGCGTCCTCGCTCGGCTTGCCGACGATGGCGTAGTCACCGTCCTGCATCCGCTCGCCGTAGTAGATCCGGGGCTGGCTGGCCGGGATCAGGTCGGTCGGCGAGGAGCAGGACTCCTGCGACCGCTCGCCGAGGAAGCCCGAGACGAAGAACGGCTGGCCACCGCAGACGACCCGGTTGGCGGGGGCGGCCACCACGCCGTACCCGTGGGTGTAGACGGTGTGGCGGTTGATCCAGTTGCTCTGCTGGGCGGTCAGCTCGCCGTAGTTGATCTCACGTACGCCGACCACGTAGTCCTGGGTCCGGCCGTCGACCGTGTACCGGTCGATGTCGAGCTTGGGGCCGAAGTCGTAGAAACCACGGACCTGCTGGAGCTGGGTGTAGGTCTCGCTGACCAGCTGCGGGTCGAGCAGTCGGGCGTTCGGCACCACCGCGGTGTCGGTGGCCAGGCTCTCCGTCGGGGTCAGGTTGTTGGCCGAGTACGCCGAGTTCTCGGCGATGTCCAGCCCGTACGAGGCACGGGTGGCGTCGATGCTGCGCTGGATGTACGGCGCCTCCTTGTCCCGGGCGCTCGGCTTGACCTCGAAGGTCTGCACCGCCCAGGGGTAGATGCCGCCGATCGCCACCGCCGAGACGCCGAGCAGCGCCAGCGAGATGCCCGGCCAGACCAGGTTCCGCATCCAGGCGTTGGAGAACACGATGATCGCGATCGCCACCACCACGGAGATGTAGGCGAGGATCTCCTTGGCCGGCAGCAAGGCGTTGATGTCGGCGTACCCGGCGCCGTAGACGCCCACGCCGTCGTTGTACTCCAGCAGCATCGACCGCCGGTCCAGCACGTACGCAACGGCCTTGAGCAGCACGAAGACCGCGACCAGCGAGCTCAGGTGGGCCCGCGCCGCACCGCTCATCCGGTCGCCGACGCCCTGTAGGCGGACCCCGCCGAAGAGGTAGTGCACGGCCAGCGATCCGATCAGCGCCAGCACCACCGCGGTGAAGCCCAGCCCGAGCAGGAACCGCCAGAACGGCAACTGGAAGACGTAGAAGCCGACGTCCACGCCGAACTCCGGGTCCTGTACGCCGAAGTCACCGCCGTGCAGGAAGAGCAGCCACTGGTTCCAGCGGCTCTGCGCGGACAGGCCGGCGAAGAGACCCACCACCACGGCGGCGGCGGCGATCCAGAGCCCGAGCCGGGGGCCGAGCAGCATCCGGTAGCGCTCCAGCGTCGCCTGCTCCGGCGAGTGCGGACGCATCCGGGGCCGCAACCGCTGCGCCAGCCAGAGGTTGCCGCCGACGATCAGGCCCATCGCGACGGCGGCGGCCAGGAACAGCAGCAACCGGGTGACGATCACGCCTCGGAAGACGGAGGTGTAGTCGACCTCGGAGAACCACAGCCAGTCGGTCCAGGCCTGCACCCCCCAGCCGAGCAGGGTGAACAGGACGAACACCCCGATCAGCACCCCGATTGTGACGCGTCCGCGTCGGCTCATCCTCGGCAGAGGGCTGCTGCTACGCATGACCACTGTTGGCTCCGCACGCTCGTTATGATCGGCTCCGACCAGGCACCCAGAGTACGGGGTGTTCCTGAATGCGTTGTGGCAAGGTCGCGCCGCGCAGCCGACACCCGGTCCGTGCGCGACCGCACCGACGACCAGTCGTCCCAGGTCAGCGTGTAGTTACGGCGGAACGCCAGGCCGGTCCGGCGGTCAGCAGAGCGTCGGCTCGCCCCCGGAACGCAGCGTCTCCAGCGCGGTGAGCGCCTCGTCGAGCGAGCCCACCCGGACCAGCGGCAGGTCCGGCTGGCTGTTTGACACCGCCTCGGCACAGTTGGCCGCCGGCACCAGGAAAACGGTGGCGTCGGCCCGCTTCGCGCCGACCAGCTTCTGCGGGATGCCGCCGATCGGCCCGACCTGGCCGGAGTCGTCGATGGTGCCGGTGCCCGCGATGACCCGGCCGCCGGTCAGGTCCTCCGGGGTCAGCTTGTCGATGATCCCCAGGGCGAACATCAGCCCGGCGCTCGGCCCGCCGATGTCCTGGAGGTCGAAGGAGAGCGTGAACGGGTGCGGCTGCTGCTGCTCGATCTCGACCCCGATGCGTGGGCGGCCGTCCAACTCCTCGGTGGTGACGGTGTCGACACGCGCGGCGCCGTCGCGGGTGTAGCCGATACGCAGGGCGGTGCCCGCCGGCTTCGCCCGGACCAGCTCGGTCAGTCGGCCGGCCAGCGGCACCGGCTCCCCGTCGACCGAGGTCACCACGTCACCGGGACGCAGCACCCCGGCGGCCGGGCCGTCGTCGGCGACGGTCTTGACCACGACCTGGACCTCGTACCCCAACTCCCGCAACGCGGCGGTCTCCGCGCTGGTCTGCGAGACCTGGAAGTCCTCGGCGTTGCGCTGCTCGACCTCCTCGCGGGTCTCGCCGGGCGGATAGACCAGCTCGCGCGGCACCACCGCCTGGTCGTCGGAGAGCCAGCCCTGGATGGCCGAGCGCAACTTCACGGTGGGCTGCACCCCCACCGTGGTCAGCCGCAGTTGACCCGCGGAGCTGGAGGTCTCACCGCCGGTGACCTGGATCACCTCCTTGCCGTCCTCCTGCCCGAGCGTGTCCACCGTCGGACCCGGACCGAGCACGACATAGGGGACGGGTGCGCCGAGCACCCCGATGCTGAGCAGTGCGGTGAGCAGAGCACCGAGGAGGACGGTCACGCCACGTCGTCTCATGCGGCAGAGCGTACCGAGCCGGTTCTCGGGCGCCGGGCGGCACGACGGGACTTCGCCCTCAGCGCAACCGCGGTGACGGCGACCTGGGGCACGGCGCGCGTACCGTAGAGCTCGTGCCTGATATTCCGTTCGGTTTCGCGCTCCCGGGTGGGCAGCCGCCCGACCCCAACGACCCCGCGCAGATGCAGCAGTTCATGTCGCAGTTGCAGCACCTGCTCTCCGCGCCGGGCAGCGGGCCGGTCAACTGGGACCTGGCCCGTCAGGTGGCGGCCAGTCAGCTCGCGGCGGCGGGCGACCCGGCGGTCTCGCCGTACGAGCGCAACGCGGTCGAGGAAGCGCTGCGCATCGCCGACCTCTGGCTGGAGCCGGCCTCGGCGCTGCCCTCCGGCATCAAGACCACGGTGGCCTGGAACCGCAACGAGTGGATCTTCAAGACGCTGGACGTCTGGCGCAAGCTCTGCGACCCGGTGGCCAGCCGGATGGTCGGCGCGATGGGCGACCTGGTGCCACCGGAGGCGCGCGCCCAGCTCGGCCCGATGCAGTCGATGGTGGCCACCCTCGGCGGTGCACTCTTCGGCGGTCAGCTCGGCCAGGCGCTCGGGTCGTTGGCCGCGGAGGTGCTCTCCGTCGGCGACATCGGCCTGCCGCTCGGCCCGGCCGGGACCGCCGCGCTGATCCCGGCCAACATCCGGGGCTATGGCGAGGGTCTGGCGCTGCCCGAGGACGAGGTACGCCTCTACGTCGCCCTGCGCGAGGCGGCCCACCAGCGCCTCTTCGAGCACGTGCCGTGGCTGCGCGGACACGTGCTCACCGCCGTCGAGACGTACGCGGCCGGGATCCGGGTCAACCGGGAGGCGATCGAGGAGGCGATGGGCCGGGTCGACCCGACCGACCCGGAGTCGATGCAGGCGATCGCCCTGGAGGGCATCTTCACGCCGGAGGACAGCCCGGCGCAGAAGGCGTCGCTGGCCCGCCTGGAGACCGCTCTCGCCCTGGTCGAGGGCTGGGTCTGCCACGTGGTGGACGGCGCCGCCGACGGCCGGCTGCCGAACGTGGTCGCGCTCGGCGAGGCGTTCCGTCGCCGTCGGGCGGCCGGTGGACCGGCCGAGCAGACGTTCGCCGCCCTGGTCGGGCTGGAGCTGCGTCCCCGGCGACTGCGCGAGGCCGCCGCGCTCTGGGCGGCGCTCACCGAGCACCGGGGCATCGCCGGGCGGGACGCCCTCTGGGGCCACCCCGACCTGCTGCCCTCCGACGACGACTTCGCCGACCCGGTGGCCTTCGCCATGGCCGACGTGGACCTGATGTCCGAGCTGGACAAGTTCGACTTCTCCGCCCCGGGCGGCCCGGAGGAGAAGATCCCGGGCGAGGTCGAGGGCAAGGGCCCGGAGCGCCCCGACGACACCGAGGGCGACGACCGCCGCTCCTGATCCCGCCGCACCCGCCGGTCCGGCGTCAGCCGGACCGGTCGGCGCCGGAGAGCAGGGCACGGGTGTGCTCCCAGCCGTCCAGCGCGAGGTCGAGCCGGGCCAGGTCGGCCGGGCCGCGTAGCCGGTGCCAGGACGGGGTGACCGCGAGGTCGCCCGGCTCGGGCGCCGCCGCGCGTACGGCCGCGGGCACGGCGCTGTCCAGGTCCAGTGCCGGCAGCCAGGAGGGTACGGGCAGCCGGACCGCCGCACCGAGCAGTCCCGGCACACCGCCCTCGACCGGGGCGAGCGCCACCGGCCGGCTGGTCAACGGGCGCAGGAGCTTGCCGACGGTGAGCCCGGGCAGGTCGGGGGCGTCCCCGGCGACCACCGCCGCCTGCTCGTAGCCGTCGCCCGAGGCGGTGAGGGCGGCGAAGACGGCGTTGGGGGTCGGCTCGGGCACCTCGTACACGGTCGTGCCGGGCCAGATCACCTCGTCGGCCAGCCGACGGTCCGCCGGGGTGGCCGCCACCGCCGTGTCGACCTCGTTGAGCATGGCGAGCAGGTCCACCACGTCCTCGGCGAGCGCGCGACGCCAGTCCGCCGGGTCGATGCCGGGCGGCGTCCAGGCGACCGGGGCGAGCAGCGCCACCACCACACGTCGGGCCATCCTCCGACCCTACCGCCGGGGTGGTCGACCGCTCAGGGCGTGCCGCCCACCGCCGCGACACCCTCCAGGTAGCCCCGGGCGCGTTCGGTCTTCGGGTACCGGCCGACCAACGCCCAGAACTGCGCGTTGTGGCTGGCCACGATGAGGTGGACGAGTTCGTGCAGCAGCACGTAGTCGATCACCCAATCCGGCATCTCCTGGAGTCGGTGGGAGAGCCGGATCGAGCGGTCCGCAGGGGTGCAGGAGCCCCATCGGCCGTTCTGGTTGCTGACCCACCGGACGCTGGCCGGCACCGCCTGGTCGCCGTACTCGGTCAGGTACAGCTTGATCAGCCGACCGGCCCGTTCCAGCAGCTCGGCGTCGGAGCGGGTCAGGCGCCCCTCACGGGCGGCGAGCCGGGCGAGCATCCGGTCGACCCACTCGCTCTCCTCGGCCCGGGAGAACTGGTCGGGAATGAGGACGACGACCCGCTCACCGTCGCGGTAGGCGGACACCGTACGTCGCCGACGCTGGCTGCGCCGTACCTCGACGACAGGCTTCCGCGCCCCCGCCATCAGTGGACCGCGCAGCCTCGGTTTGCTGTCACGTTGGCAAGCTAATGCGTTGTGACCAGGGGTCCGCAAGGGTCAACCCCCCGACACGCGCCCGGAAAATGGGGATTGGTCGCCAGGAGTCCCGAAAAATTTCTTGCCGGAGGCCCGTGAGGCGTCGCGATCACCCATCGTGATGGTCGGTGAGGTGTCACCGCACCGACACGCTCCACGGTAAGTGATCATCGCCCGACCCCGCCAGTCGGGTCCCGATCTTCGGTCGCGCGGGTCCTACCAGCGGATTTAGCGACCTCCAGTCGGCGTGTCCCCGCCAAAAGGACCGATCTGGCCCAATTCGGCGTGCACACTCTCGACGTCGCCTTGCTCACAGTGGCAACGCGCAGCTGACATGGAACCGCCCTCACCTGGGTAGGGTCCGCCAACCGGTGGTCATGTGGATGACCACGGAGAAGACCCGGTGTCGGACGTCGTAGGCGCCCGCCGCCGGGAGAACCGCCGGACCGGCATCGACCCGGCGGACGAGACGAGGAGGCACACCGTGGCCGACCAGGCCCAGACCTACAACGGTTACTGCGTCAAGTGCAAGGAGAAGCGGGATTTCGAAGGCCGCGTCGAGGTCTCGAAGACCGGTATGAACATGGCCAAGGGCAAGTGTCCGGTGTGTGGCACAACAGTGAACCGCATCCTGGGCAAGGCGAAGGTCTGACGTACGCGTCCGCGCGAGGGGGTGGCCGGCGGCCACCCCCTCGCGGCGTTCCCGCTCACTGTCGGGCCACCGACAGGGTTACCGACGAGTTGTGGAAAACTCGCCAAATCCTGTGGACAGCCCTGGATCTGCGGGTGGCCACCTGTGGACAACGATCGACGGAAAGCAGGGAATCGGTCACTGTTCGTACCCATGCCGCCGATCACGGAGCACCCGCCGTCGCCCCGTCCCACCCTGTTGCCCGGCCTCAGCCGACTCTGGCGCGACCGGCACACCCTCCAGCTCGGGCTGGCACCGGAGCGTGCCGTCCTGGTCGAGTTCGCCGACCCCGGGGCGGTCCGGCTCCTCGACCTGCTCGACGGCACGCGCAGCGAGCGGCAGGTGCTGACCGGCACGGGCGGCCGTCCGGAGCACGCCCGTGCCCTGCTCGACGCCCTGCGCGAAGCCGGACTGGTGGTGCCGGCGCACACGCTGGTGCCCCGGGATCTCGCCGAGCCCCGTCGGAGCCGGCTCGCCGCGGAGGCCGGCGCGCTGGCCCTGGCCGCCGCCCGGCTGCCCGGCACGCCCGCGCAGGTGCTCCGACGTCGCCTGGCCGCCCGGGTGGCGGTCACCGGCCCCGGTCCACTCGGCGCCGCCGTCATCCTGGCCCTGGCCCAGGCCGGTGTCGGGCACGTCCAGCCCGACCTCACCGGCCCGGTACGCCCCGTCGACCTGGTCGCCAGCGGTATCGCCGCCGGTGACCTCGGGCGTCCGCTCGACGCGGCAGTCCGGGCGACCGTGATGCGCGCCGCACCCGGCACCGCCACCGAACCACTGCGCCGGACCCGGCCCGACCTGGTGATCCAGCTCGGCCTCGACCGACCGGCCGCCCTGGTGGCCGCCGGTCACGCCCAGCGCCGGCAGCCGCACCTGCTGGTCGACGTCCGGGAGGGCGTACCGGTCATCGGGCCACTGGTCCAGCCGCCGACCGGCCCCTGCCTGCACTGCCTCGACCTGCACCGCGCCGACCGGGACCCGCACTGGCCGACCCTCGCCGCCCAGATCGCCCACACGCCCGCCACCCCGACATGCGCCACCGGCACGGTCCTGGCGGCCACCGCCTACACGGTCGGCGAGGCGCTGGCGCAGCTCGACGGCGGCACGCCGGAGACGCTCGGCGGGGCGGCGGAGATCGGCCCGGCGGGCGTCACCCGCCGCCGGCACTGGCCGCCGCACCCCCGGTGCCGGTGCGGTGCGTACACCGAAGATGAACGCCAGCCCGGGCGCAGAGCAGCAGCGGGCCCGCCGAGTCGGTAACAATGACCTCGTGACCGACATCCCGCGCCGGGCCGTGTCCCGCACCGCCAAGCTCGCCGCACTGCCGCTCGGCTTCGCCGGGCGGACCGTCCTCGGCATGGGAAAGCGTGTCACCGGGCTCGCCTCCGACGTGATCTCCGCCGAGATCCAGCAACGCACGGCCGAGCAGCTCTTCAGCGTCCTGGGCCAGCTCAAGGGCGGGGCGATGAAGTTCGGCCAGGCGTTGTCGGTCTTCGAGGCGGCCCTGCCCGAGGAGGTCGCCGCGCCGTACCGGCAGGCCCTGACCAAGCTTCAGGAGGCCGCGCCGCCGCTGCCCGCCGCCAGCGTGCACAAGGTCCTCGCCGAGCAGTTGGGTCCGGCCTGGCGGGAGCGCTTCGTCACCTTCGACGACTCCCCCGCCGCCGCGGCCAGCATCGGGCAGGTGCACCGGGCCGTGTGGCTGATGCCGGACGGCACCGGCCGGGACGCGGCCGTCAAGATCCAGTATCCGGGCGCCGGTGACGCCCTGCTCGCCGACCTCAAGCAGCTCTCCCGGCTGAGCGCCATGTTCCGGGCCATCCAGCCCGGGCTGGACGTCAAGCCGCTCCTCGCCGAGCTGCGGGAACGCATCACCGAGGAGTTGGACTACGAGCTGGAGGCGGAGTCGCAGCGCGCCTTCGCCGCGGCCTACGAGGACGATCCCGAGATCTACGTCCCGACGGTCTTCTCCGCCTCGCCGCGGGTGCTGGTCACCGAGTGGGTGGAGGGCACACCGCTGTCGGACATCATCCGGGAGGGCAGCGAGGAGCAACGTGACCGGGCCGGCCTGCTGATGGCCACGCTGCACCTGTCCGCACCGGCGCGGGCCGGGCTGCTGCACGCCGACCCGCACCCGGGCAACTTCCGGCTGCTGGCGGACGGCCGGCTCGGGGTGATCGACTTCGGCGCGGTGGCCCGGATGCCGGAGGGTACGCCGGAACCGATCGGCCGCATCGCCGCCCTGGCCCTGCGCGGCGACGCCGACGGGGTGGAGGCCGGCCTACGCTCGGAGGGCTTCCTCAGCACCGACGACCCGATCGACGCCCGCGCGCTGCTGGAGTTCCTGCGCCCGATGCTGGAACCGATCGCCGCCGAGGAGTTCCGGTTCTCCCGGGCCTGGCTGCGTGCCGAGGCGACCCGGCTGGCCAACCCGCGCTCACCCGCCTACCAGTTCAGCCGGCACCTCAACCTGCCGCCGTCGTACCTGCTCATCCACCGGGTGACGCTCGGCTCCATCGGGGTGCTGTGCCAGTTGGAGGCCAAGGCGCCCTACCGGGGCATCCTGGAACGCTGGCTGCCCGGTTTCGCCCCGGTCGGCTGAACACCGCCCCACCAGACGACGACGGCGGGCGGGGACCTCAGGTCCCTGCCCGCCGTGTGCGGTGTCGGTCCTACAGAACGCCCAACTCGCGAGCCGACCGGGCACGGCCGGTCATGGCGACGGTACGGGCGGATCGGGTTGCCTCAGTGCTCGTGGTGGTGCGACCGGCCTGAGGCCGCCACATTCGCACCTTCGACAACGCTTCGTGGAGTAGGTACATGTCGGTGGTTCCGTTCGGCAGGTACAACATCGTGGTCAGCTCTCTCTCGGCCGGCACGCTGCCGGCGGGGTTGGTCCGGTTCGGGAACATGTCAGGCAGCCAGCCGGACCGCGTTGCGCGACGGGGCGAGCCCGTCGGCAGCCAGTCGCGCCTCGGCCTCGACCCGCAGGGCGGCGTCGCGGGCGATGTCCTCCTTGCGCGGGCGACCACGGGGCCGCTTGCGCGGGACGACCGCGCCACGCTCGAAGATCTCGCCGCCCCAGACGCCCCAGGGCTCGGCCCGCTCGACCGCACCGGCCAGGCACTCGACGCGCAGCGGGCAGTCCCCGCAGAGCGACTTGGCCAGTTCCAGCTCGGTGGGCGAGTCGGAGAACCACAGGTCGGGGTCGAACTTCCGGCAGGGCAGGTTCGCCTCCATCTCGACGCTCAGGTCGAGCGGGGCCAACGCCAGACTCATCGCCCGGTCACCTCTCTCTCACACTTCGATCTCGTGGATCGCTGTTCCGACGTACTTCGGCGGTGCAAAAAACTAAGGCCGCGGATCCCGGTGTGCGGGTTCCGCGGCCTCAAGGTGAGCCGGTGGTCTGATGGTCAGACCGGTCTACCTCGAGGTGGAACACCGCGGACGTCCATCCGCTTGGTGGCGCCATCGACGCCCTTGCCCGTGAAGCCACTGGTCCCCTGGATCCCGTTCGGCTTCGGTGCGAGGATCAGCTCGGCCTGAACCTCGACCCGGTGCGCCTGCGGGGCCCACGGTCGCGTGGCGACGACGGTCGCCCGAACTTCCGTCACCGGAACGACGGAGATCAGGGCAGCCGACAGCGGAGCGACGGCAACGGGCAGCGCCGTCGGACGCTGGTTGACGTAGCTCTCCATCGGTGCCACCTCCTTGCCTTCACTCGGCGATCGACTCGGAACAGATGCCCCGTGAGCAGCCCGAACAGGGCCCCCTCGCGAGGTGTGTCCTGAGGCTATGACGGTCGGTGGGGCGAGGGCAAACGAATTAACGGTCAGATTCAGAAAGTTTTCTGAGGGCAGATCTCATCGACCGCCGCACCCCCGACCAGCGCCAGTACGGCCTCCCCGTACAGGCCGAGTTTGCGCGGGCCGATGCCGGCGATCGCGACCAGTTCCTCGGGCCGGGCCGGGCGCCGCTCGGCGAGCGCGACGAGCGTCGCGTCGGTGAAGACCACGTAGGCGGGCACCCGCTGGGCCCCGGCCACCCGGGAGCGCCACTCGCTCAGCCGCTCGTGCAGCTCGTCGTCGATGTCGGACGGGCAGGTGGCGCAGCGGCCCAGCTTGCGGTCCGGCCCGGCGAACAGGGTGGTGCCGCAGATCCGGCAGGAGACGATCCGGGTGGCCGCCCGCCGCTGCGCACCGCGCGCCGGGCCGCCCGAGGTCGCCCGCTCCGTCCCGCCCGGTGCCAGTTGGGGCAGGAACCGACACGGCCGCCGGGCCCGCCCGCCCGGGGAGCGTGCCGAGGCGTACGACAGCCAGAGCCACTGGCGGGCCCGGGTGATGCCGACGTACAGCAGACGGCGCTCCTCCTCGACCTGCTCGGTGGTGCGCGCGTACGTGGTGGGCAGGGTGCCCTCGGCCAGCCCGACCAGGAAGACGGCGTCCCACTCCAGGCCCTTCGCGGAGTGCAGCGAGGCCAGGGTCACCCCCTCCACCGTGGGTACGTGCTGCTGGGCCGCCCGCCGGGCCAGTTCGTCGGCGAAGTCGGCGAGGGTGACCGGGCGCTCGACCGTGGCGGCCACTCCCAGCGGCATCAGGTCGGGGGTGGCCGCGTACTCCTCGGCGAGCTGGACCAGCGCGGCCAGCGCCTCCCACCGCTCGCGGGCGGCCCCACCGGGCGGGGGCGCGTCGGGTGCCCACCCGACGGCGGCGAGCGCCTCGACCACCGCCACCGGCAGCGGCGTCTCGCCGGGGATCGACCGGGTGGCCGCGCGCAGCGCCACCATGGCCTGCCGCACCTCGGTCCGCTCGAAGAACCGCTCGGCCCCCTGGACGAGGTACGGCACGCCCGCCTCGGCCAGCGCCTTCTCGTACGCCTCGGACTGCGCGTTGGTGCGGAACAGCACGGCGATCTCGCGCGCCGGGGTACCGGCGTCGACGAGCGCACGGCAGCGCGCGGCGACCGCGGCGGCCTCGGCCGGCTCGTCGGTGAAGATCCGCCGCTCCGGCTCCGGGCCGGGCGGACGTTGGCCCACCAGCTCCAGGCGCAGCCGCGCCTCGGTGCCCCGGGCCTGCGAGATGACCGCGTTGGCGAGCCCGACCACCTGCGGGGTGGACCGGTAGTCACGGACCAGCCGGACCACCGTGGCGCCCCGGTGGCGACGCGGGAAGTCGACCAGGTACGACGACGTCGCCCCGGTGAACGAGTAGATCGTCTGGCTGGCGTCGCCGACCACGGTCACGTCGTCCCGGCCGCCGAGCCAGGCGTCCAGCAGCCGCTGCTGCAACGGGTTGACGTCCTGGTACTCGTCGACGACGAGGTGCCGGTACTGGTTGCGTACCTGCTCGGCGACGTCCGGGTGCTCCTCGATCCCCCAGACCGCGGCGCGGAGCACGTCCTCGAAGTCGATCACACCACCGCTGCGCTTGAGCCTCTCGTACGCGGCGAACACCTCGGCGACCCTGGCCGGCTCGTGCGGCGTCTCGCGCAGCGCCTTCGCCGCCGCCACCACGTACTCCCCCGGCTCGACCAGCGACGACTTGGCCCACTCGATCTCACCGGCGAGGTCCCTCGCGGCGGTCCGGTCGGTCCGCAGGCCGGCCCGGGCCGCGGCGAGGGTGACCAGGCGCACCTTGCTGTCCAGCAGCTCGGGCATGGCCCGCCCGCTCAACAGCCGGGGCGCGAAGTAGCGCACCTGGCGCAGTGCGGCGGCGTGGAAGGTCCGGGCCTGCACGCCGGCCACCCCGAGCGCGGCGAGCCGGTGGCGCAGCTCGGCGGCGGCGCGGGCGGTGAAGGTGACGGCGAGCACGTGCCGGGCGGAGATCTCCCCGGTCAACGCCCGGTGCGCGATCCGCGAGGTGACCGCCCGGGTCTTGCCGGTGCCCGCCCCGGCGAGTACGCAGACCGGACCGGCCGAGGCGGTCACGGCCGAGCGTTGTTCCGGGTCGAGCCCGGTCAGCACGCGTTCGGACGCGGAGTTAACCACCACAGCGGGGAATTGTCGCAGCTCGCTCGGACGTTGCAGCGGTTAGCCTGTGCTGATCTGCGCGAGCAGGCGCGCATGACGTTGGAGGATCTCACCATGCTGACCATGTACTCCACTCCCTGGTGCGGCTACTGCCACCGGCTGAAGTCGCAGCTCGACCGGGAGGGGATCGCCTACCAGGTGGTCGACATCGAGCAGGATCCGGCGGCGGCGGAGTTCGTGATGGGGGTCAACGGCGGCAACCAGACCGTGCCCACCCTGCGTTTCGCCGACGACAGCGCGCTGACGAACCCGTCGATCAACCAGGTCAAGCAGCACCTGGCGAGCATCACCGTCTGACCACGGACGTACCCGCGCGGCGGCCGGTCCCGATCGGGGCCGGCCGCCGCGTCGTGGTCAGCGACCGCCCCGGCCGCTCAGCGTCCCGACCGGCGCCGGGTCCCGGTCCTCGGCGGCCGGGCGCGGTGCCGGCACCCGGGTACGCGCCGCCGGTCCGGCCGGCGGGCTCAGCCGACGCCCGGCCCAGAGGTAGCCACCGGCGAGCAGGGTGGCCAGGCCGATCGACACGAAGACCGCCCGGTAGTCGAGCACCCCGACGATCAGCGCGCCCACGCCGACGGAGATCGCCTGCGGGCACCGGATCACCGCCTCCGAGGCCGCCGCGACCCGGCCGATCAGCTCGGGCGGGGTCCGCCGCTGGATCAACGTGTGCAGGCCGACCAGGGTCAGCGGCAGGGACACCCCGGCCAGCAGCACGGCGGTGAAACCGAGCCACAGGTTCGGGTACGCCAGCGCCAGTGCCGCCGGGCCGAAGAACGCCACTCCGGCGGCGAGGGTGCCCAGCTCACCGAGTCGCCGGAGGACGGCCGCCGAGCACAACCCGCCGACCAGTCCACCGATGCCCTGCACGGTGACCAGTACGCCGACGAACGCGGCGTCCCGTCCGAGCCCCGAGTCCACGTACGCGAAGATCATCGACTCGGTGAAGCCCATCACCAGCGAGCCGAGGCCGTAGCCGAGCACCGCCCGCCGCAACGCCGGCTCGCCGGCGAGGTGCCGCAGTCCGGCGACCAGTTCGGCGGAGAGCCGCCGTACCCGGGTGGTGCCGTCGGCCGGGCGGTCCACGAGCCGATCGGTCGGCCGGGCGGGCGACTCGGCCACCCGGAGCGTGCCGACCACGGCGGCGGCGACCAGGAATCCGGCCATCCCGACCGCGGCCAGCACCCAGCCGCCGCGCACCGCGTACAGGCCGGCGCCGGCCAGCGGGCCGACCAGCCGCAGCCCCTGCCGCACGGTCTGCAACGCGCCGTTGGCCGCACCGAGCAGGTCGGACGGGACCAACTCCTGGATCAGCCGACTGAGCACCGCGCCGACGGTGAGGTTCGACAGGCCGTAGAGCGCGGCCACCGCATAGATGATCCACATGTCGTCCGCGTCCCGCACCGCGAACAACGGGGTGAGCAGCAACGCCATGGCGACGTTGGTGACCACGAAGAAGGGCTTTCGGGGATACCGGTCGACGAACCAGCCGACCAGCGGCGCGAGGGTCCTCGGCGCGAGGATGACGAAGATGGTGGCACCGGCGAGGCCGTCCGATCCGGTGAGGTCCTTCACCCAGATGGCGAGTGCCAGCAGCAGGATCGACTCTGCGGTCATGCTGGCCAGCAGTCCGCCGAACAGCAGGCGGAAGTCCGGGCGACTCAGGACGGTTCGCATTGATCCCTCCGGGGGTGGCGCGACTCGGGCGCGGTCGGGAACCCGTCCGGGGCGGGGACGCAGAAGACGGCGGTCTCGTTCCGGTGTGTCGGGTGTCCGTATTTCTCATGACACGCCCCCGCCGGTACCTCCGGCGCCGGTCGCGACGTCCATACTGGCCGTGGGGGGCGAATTTCATACAGTTACCGTCGCGTCTGCGGCGGTCGACGGAAAAGAGGACACCGTGCCTCCTGCCGCACCCAGTCCGATCCTGCGTCGGCAGCGGCTCGGCCGCGAACTACGCCAGTTGCGCGAGGCCGCCGGGCTCACCGGCGACCAGGTCATCGAGCGTGTCGGTTGGGCCTCCGCGTCGAAGCTGTCCCGGCTGGAGAACGGCCGCAGCCGGCCCGACCCGCAGGACGTCCGGGACCTGCTCGACCTCTACGACGCCGACGAGGCACGGCGGGCGGAACTGCTCGGCATCACCGACGAGGCCGGTGACATGCGCGGCTGGCTCAAGAACTATCCGGCGATGACGCAGCAGCAACGCGGCTTCGCCGAGCTGGAGGCGGGCTGCGTCGAGATCTCCGAGTACAACCCGGTGCTGGTGCCGGGGTTGTTGCAGACCCCGGGGTACGCCCGGGTCCGGCTCTCCTCGGCATACCAGGTCGGCCGGGAGGCCGGCGATCCGGAGGCCGAGGAGGAGACCGAGACGCAGGTCAAGGCACGGCAGGCCCGGCAGCGGCTACTCACCCGGGAACACGACGCGCCCCGGTACACGGCGGTGTTGGAGGAGGCGGCGCTCGGGCACCGGGCCGGGCCGCCCGAGGTGCTCCGGGAGCAGTTGGAGCAGCTCTGCGAGCTGGCCATGCTGCCCAACGTCACGCTGCACGTGCTGCCCAGGGAGACGCCGATCGGGCAGTGGTACCTCCCACCGACCGCGTTCTCGGTCTATCGGTTCGCCGATCCACTCGATCCGGAGACGCTCGCCATCGAAGGTGGCTTCACCGACGTCATGTCGACCGACGCAATCGCCCTAAATCACTATAAAGTGGTGTTCAAGTGGCTACGTACGGCGGCACTTTCCGCAACGGATACCCACTCCTGGCTCGTCAAGTCGTCGGAACGGCTGACCGGTCCGGGAGCATCGTCCATTGTGGCCAACGGATCGGCAACGGCGCCGGCCCAACGCCGTGGTTCCTCCGGGAGCCTGACGGAGCGGTGACCGAGGAGGGGACCGCGCTCGGCACGTGCGTCCCCACTCGATCCATCGGTTCACGTCAGGAGCTCAACCATGAACGACATTCGCACCACGCCGTCCGTCCTCGCCCAGCTCGCGCACGCCCCCTGGCGTACCAGCACGCGCAGCCAGACCTCCAACTGCGTGGAGGTCGCACCGCTGGGCACCGGTCCCGCCGCGGTGGCGCTGCGCGACAGCAAGGACCAGGGTGGCCCGGTCCTGCTGTTCAACCGGGCCGGATGGCTGGGCTTCATCTCCGGCGCCAAGAACGGGCAGTTCGACCTGAACTAGTTCGGGCACGTCTCGCGGGGCCGTCGGCACACCACCGGCGGCCCCGTCGTCGTCCACCCCGACCATCCGCTGCCATCCGTCCCGACCACCCCGGTGAGCAGGCATCGGATGATCGGACGGGGCTCAAATCAATCGCCGCGTTTCACTTGCTGAGATGCGGACCGGGCGTACGATGGCCGGGTAGTGACGTGGAACTTCCACGGTTCCACCCGTCGCGGCACATCGGAGACCCACATGCGGTTCCTGATCGTTCGCACCGACATTCGCGCCGCTGCCGACACCGACATCACGGCCGCCTGGGCCGGCGGTCGCCGGCTGCGGGACGAGACCACCCGGCCCGAGCCGCGTCGCCAGGTCGTGCACGCCGAAGACCGCGACGCCGCCCTGCACCTCGCCCGGGCCATCGCCACCGTCGGCGCCGTACGCTCCGGCCGGCAGCGGGTCAAGGTGTTGCCGCTGGACGACCCGGGGCGCCGGCGGGCCCGCCGGGGTCCGCCCGACACCTGACCTCCCCACGTCCGTCGTGGTCGACCGGCTCCCCCGCCGTGTTCCTCACCCAGCCGACCACGACGGCCCGTGTCCCCGGCCCGTGGCCGCCGCGGCAACGACGGCCACGGGTCGGGGCCGCACTCCCCGCACCCGCACGCACACCCGCGCCGCACGCTGCGTCGTGCTCGGCGTTGGATGTTAGGAAGGGTCCCCTGGCTATGCACCAGGCGTTAGCAGGGGACCCTTCCTTACATCTCAGCAGTGGCCGTCGAACCAGCGGTGGATCAGGAACAGCGCGATCGACGACGGTGGGGGCAGCAGCAGACGGTCGCCTCCGGCGTCCACCTCCCGGCCGGCGAGCGCGGCACCGATCTCCTGCCGGGTGAACCAGCGGGCCTGCGCGATCTCGGCCGGATCGGGCCGGACCGGGTGCTCCGGGTCGGCGGTGGCCAGGAAGCCGAGCATCAGCGAGCCCGGGAACGGCCACGCCTGGCTGCCCGCGTACGTGATCTCGCGGACCGGCACGCCGACCTCCTCGCGTACCTCCCGCAGCACGGTGGCCTCGGCCGACTCGCCCGGCTCGACGTACCCGGCCAGACAGGAGAACCGGCGCTGTCCCTTCGGGCTGGGCCAGGCGGCGTTGTTGCCCAGCAGGCAGCGCCCGTCGAGACCGTCGACACCGTCGTGCACCAGCACGATCATGGCCGGGTCGGTACGCGGCCACACCCGCTCACCGGAGCCGTCCACCCGGGACCATCCCGCCTCGTCGGTGCGGGTCGGTGCGCCGGTGACCGGGTGGTAGAGGTGCCGCAGATGCCAGTTGGTCAGCGCCAGCGCCGTGGTGAACAGCCCGGCGTCCCGGTCGCTGAGCAGATGCCCGATACCCCGCAGGTGAGCCGACCGGGTGTCCGGGCGCACGGCCAGCGCGGTGTGCACGCAGAAGACCGGCACCCCGTCCGGTTCCACGCCCAGGAACACCGCGTCGGCGGCCAGCGTCGAGGGCAGGTCGTCCGCCGCCACCAGGACCAGTTCCGGCACCGGGGTGTCGGTCCGCACCAGCGCCCGACCGCCGGCCTCCACGTCGAGCACCAGCACCCGCGCGCCGGACCAGGCCGCCGCCAACCACTGCGGATCGGTACGCCGATGCGCCGCCCGGTCCAGCGTCGAGCGGGCCAGCGGCGGGGCCGCCTCCCCCGGTAGTACCCAGTCGACCGGCTGTCCCCAACCGTCCGACGGCAACGCCGTGCCGGTGGGCCCGCTCACGGTGTCGCCGGTGTGGTCTGGACCGGAGTCAGCGTGGACAGCGAGGGCTCGATGCGTGCGGCGTCACCGAGCACGACCGTGACCGCGCGGGACGGGGCGAGGTAGCGGGCCGCCGCCTCGGTGACGTCGTCGACGCTCGCCTTCGCCAGCCGGGCCGCGTGCTCGGCGAGGAAGTCCAGCCGCAGCCCGCTCCCGGCGTACGCGCTGACGAACGACGCCAGGCCCGCCTGGGTGGCGATGCCGAGCTGGAGCGTGCCGAGGGCGTACTGGCGGGCCTGGTCCAACTCCTCCTGGCTGGGTGGCACGGTGGCCAGCCGGCCCAGCTCGTACGTGGTCTCCAGCAGCGCCGGTGCGGTCACCTCGGTGGCCACCTCGGCGGCGGCCAGCAGCAGCGAACCGCCGACCGAGTGCTCGACCATCGAGTGCGGACCGTACGTGTAGCCCTTGTCCTCACGGATGTTCTCCACCCAGCGCGAGGAGAAGTAGCCGCCGAAGATCAGGTTGGCCAGTTGCAGCGCGGCGTGGTCCGGATGGGTACGCGGCACCGCCGGCAGCGCCATCCGCATCGACGACTGCACCGAACCGGGCCGGTCGACCAGCAGCAGCGGGCCGGGTTCCAGCGGCGGGACCGGCGGCACCTCGGCCGCGTGCTCGCCGCCCTGCCAGCCGGCGAGCGCCTTCTCGGCGGCGTCCAACGCCCGCTCCGGGTGTACGTCGCCGACCAGCACCAGCACCGCGCCGGCGGGTCGGACCCGCTGGGCGTGCAGCGTGCGCAGGGCGGCCGGACGGACCGCGCGGACCTGCTCGGGCTCCGGGGTCTGTACCGCGTACGGGTGCCGGCCGAAGATCCGCCGCAGCAGCGCGGTACGGGCCAGATGGGCGGGCTGGCTGCGGGCCACCTGGATGCCGTCCACCAGCCGGTCCCGCTCGACGCCGACCCACTCGGCCGGGTAGTTCGCGCCGGTCACCACGTCGGCGAGGATCTCCAGCATCCGGTCCAGCCCGGTGGCCAGGGCGGTGCCGGAGAGCATCAGCCGGTCCGGGTCGAGCCCGGCGGAGAGCCCGCCGCCGATCCGCTGGAGTTCGGCGGCGATCTGCACGCTGCTCATCGTCTCGGTGCCGGAAAGCAAAGTCTGCGCCAGCAGGTGCCCCCGGGCCAGGTGGGCACGGACGAACGGCATCCAGAGGCGCAGTTCCACCAGCGGCACCGCCGGACGGCGTACCACGATCACGGTGAGCCCGTTGTCGAGCGTACGTTCGGCCTGCCGAGGCAGCTTGAGTCGGCGGGTCGGGCCGAGCGGCGGCAGCGTTCGCGTGGGTGTACTCGTGCTCATGAACGGCCACCTCCGGGGATCACCTCGACGGACGCGCGGCGCTCCGGCCGCAGGGTGGCCGCGGCGGCGCGGACCTGCTCGTCGGTGACCTCACCGACCAGTCGGGGCAGCTCGCCGAGCAGGCCGGGTTCGCCGCGCTGCTGCTCCAGCACCGCCATCCGCAGCGCGCGGGACAGCACCGCGTCGGTGTCGCGCAGCAGGTGGGTGGCCATCCGGGCCTGGGTACGGGCCAGCTCGCCCTCGGTGAGGCCGTCCGTGGCGACCCGGTCCAGCTCCTCGTCGACGGTGCGCAGCACCTTGTCGACGTCGCCGCCGGGCGGCAGGTGGGACTGGATCAGCAGGGCGGTCGGGTCGCGGACGTCGAACGGGTCGCCCATGAAGCCCAGGTAGCCGCCGATGCTGGTGACCGTGCGGTCGCGGTGCACCAGCCGCTCCACCAGCCGGGAGGCGTCGCCGTCGGTGAGCACCTCGGCCAGCACCACGAACGGCAGGTAGTCGGCGAAGTTCCCGATCGGGTCGGGCACCCGCCAGCCGGAGGCCACCGCCGGCAGCGGGGCCAGCTTGTCCTCGTACGCGGTGCGCCGCTCGGCGGTCGGTTCCGGCTCGGTGAAGTCCGGCCGGTCCGGCGCCGGACGGGCCGGTACGTCGCCGAAGTGTCGTTCGATCAGCTCGACGGCCTCGGCGGTGTCGATGTCGCCGCTGACCGCGAGCACGGCGTTGCCGCTGGCGTAGTAGCGCCGGAAGAAGTCGGCCGCGTCGGCGACGGTGGCGGACTCCAGGTCGTCGAAGGAGCCGTACCCGTCGTGCGCGTTCGGGAAGGTGTCGAACATGACCGGCGGCAGGGTCAACCAGGGGAACCCGCCGTACGGCCGGTTGAGCACGTTGACCCGGATCTCCTCCTTGACCACGTCCACCTGGTTACGCAGGTTCTCCTCGGTCAGCCGAGGGCCGCGCATCCGATCGGCCTCCAGGAACAGCGCCCGTTCCAGGGCGTTGCTCGGCAGGGTCTCGTAGTAGTCGGTGTAGTCCAGGTGGGTGGAGCCGTTGAAGGTGCCACCGGCCCCCTGGACGTGCCGGAAGTGGGCGAGCTTCTCCAGGTTCTCCGAGCCCTGGAACATCAGGTGCTCGAAGAGGTGCGCGAAGCCGGTCCGTCCCTCGGGCTCGGACCGTATGCCCACGTCGTAGACCACCGCCACGCCGATCACCGGTGCGCTGCGGTCGGGGGTCAGGACCACCCGCAGGCCGTTGTCGAGGGTGAACCGCTCGACGGGGTGGTTCGCGGCTGGGATTCTCGCTCTGCGCGTCGGCACGGCTCCGACCCTAACGCCTCCGCCGAGCCGGGGAGGCGGGTAAGGGCGGCGGCGGGTGTTAGCAGGGGACCCCTGCTATACCCGAGGCGTTAGGAAGGGGCCCTTCCTTTCATCGCCGGTTCAACCGGCGGTGCTGCCCGGCCGCGCGGTGGCGGCCGGGCCGTGCAGGTCCACCAGGCCCGACGGGGCCGCCCCGCCGGGCGTGACGGGCCAGGGAGCGAACGCCACGGCCGTGGCCAGCAGCAGTCCGGCGGCCGCCACCGCGACCACCAGGAGTAGTTCCCGCACCGCCGCCGAACCCACCATGGTCGTTCCTCCCCGAGCTGAGCCGATCCCCCCGGCTCATCCCCCCGCGCCCAGCGTTCCCCAGCCGGGAGGTGGTGACAGTCGTCCACCCGACGGTAGGACGGCTGATTACCGACTCAGGGTTCCGCCAAACCGGCCGTCCGAAATGCGGACGGCCGGGCCGCCTCCGGTCCCAGTGGGTGGCGGAGGCGGCCCGGCCGTCGCGGGCGAACCCGGCAGATCAGAGCGGGCGGATGTTCTCCGCCTGCGGGCCCTTCTGGCCCTGGACGACCTCGAACTCCACGCGCTGGTTCTCGTCCAGGCTGCGGTAGCCGGAGCTCTGGATGGCCGAGAAGTGGGCGAAGACGTCGGCGCCGCCGCCGTCCGGGGTGATGAAGCCGAAGCCCTTGTCAGCGTTGAACCACTTGACGGTGCCAATAGCCATGCTTGTTTCGTCTCCTTGACGGAACGTCGAACCCGCACCTGTTACGGGGTCGAAAGAGTGGAGAGTTCCGGGCGGTTCCCGGAACTTCTGTCGCTGCTGGTCGCCCCGCCCGGAGAGGTCCGGACATAACAAAGAGCGCCTGGGCCACAATCCGCCAGGCGCAAACAGAGCTGGAACCAAAACTGCAACGCGGGCACAGTACCACGGATTCGGGCCCGCGCTACCCGTCCAGCTCGTTTTCCGGCAGCGAGGTGATCAGCGTGGTCAGGCCGTCGACGTCGAGCAGGTCCGCCGGACGGACGGTCGCCCCGTCCCGCACGTAGTGGAACGCCGCGCCGACCCGGTCGACCGGGACACCGGCCAGCTCGGCCCAGGCCAGCCGGTAGACCGCCAACTGCACCGCGGCCACCTCGGCCGCCGTGCCCGAGGGCTGGGCACCGGTCTTCCAGTCGACCACGTCGAACCGGTCGCCGGGGCGGCGGAACACGGCATCCATCCGGCCGCGGACCACCACGCCACCGATCACCGTCGCGAACGGCACCTCCACCTCGACCGGCGTACGGTCCGCCCACTCGCTGCCCAGGAACCGCCGTTGCAGCTCCGCCAGCGCCTCGTCCGGCGCCGCGTCGGCGTCCGCCGCACCCGGCAACTCGTCGGTGTCCAGCAGCCGGTCCGCGCCGAAGCGCTGCTCCAGCCAGGCGTGGAAGGCGGTGCCCCGGCGGGCGTACGGGTTCGGCTCGGTCGGCAACGGCCGGCGCAGCGACCGGGCCAGTGCCGCCGGGTCCCGGCGCAACGCGACCAGTTGGGTGACCGACAGGTGCTCGGGCAGCGTCACCTCGATCGGACCGGACAACCGGCTCAGCTCCGCCCGCTCGGCGAGCAGCAGATCGGCCTCCCGCCGCCACCGGGCCACCTCCGGATCCGGGGCCTCGTCCTCCGGGGCGGCCGGTGCGTCGTCGGTCAGGTGACGCCGGACCAGCGACGCCGCCTCGGTCAACGTGGAGCGGCGTACGCCCAGCGGGTCGGCCGGCCACTCGGCCCGGATCACCACCTCGGTGGTCGGGTTCACCGCGTCCGGCGACGGCTCGGGCGCCCACTCGTCCACCAGGTGACCGGCCCCGGCGTCCAGGCAGGTGTCGTGCACCTCGCGCAGCAGCCCGGCCGGGCCGCGCGGACGTTTGGTGCCCTCACCCCACCAGTGACCGGAACAGAGCAGCAGGCGACGCGGGCGGGTCACCGCGACGTACGCCAACCGGCGTTCCTCCCGCTCGTCGTGCGCCCGCCAGGCGTCGGTGAAGTCCGCCACCGCCCGGGCCACGCCACGCTGGTCGTCCAGATCGGCCAGGGCCAGGTCGGGCAGCCCGTCCGCGTCGCCGCGCAACGGGAACGGCAGCACACCCAGCCCGCCCAGCCAGTGGTCGGAGTTGCGGACCGGGCCCGGCCACACCCCCCGGCTCAGCCCGGCCACCGAGACGACGTCCCACTCCAGCCCCTTGGCCGCGTGCGCGGTGAGGATCTGCACCGCCCCCTCGACCACCTCCACCTCACCCGGCGCCAGGCCGCGCTCTTCGTCCTCGGCGGCGGCCAGGTAGGCCAGGAAACCGGCGAGCGTGGCGCTCGGGGTCTCCCCGCTGAACCGCGCGGCCACGTCACCCAACGCGTCCAGGTGACTGCGTGCCAGGCCGGCGTCACCGGCGCCCTCGCCGCCGGCCCGTACCGCCACCTCCACGTCCAGGCCGGTGGTCCGCTCCACGTCCGCGATCAGCTCCGGCAGCGACTGGTCCAGCCGATACCGCAGCAGGCCCAACTCCCGGGCGTACGCGCGCAGCCGCAGATAGCCCTCGGCCGAGTACGCCTGCGCCGGGCCGAGGTCGGCCAGCGCCTCGATCAGCGTCGCCTCGTCCAGGCGGTCCGGCATGATCTCGGCCGTATCGTCGTCGGCGAGCTGGCGACGGGCCGCCGCGATGGCCTTGGCCCGACGGTGCAGCGCGACCAGGTCCCGTGGCCCGATCCGCCACCGGGCACCGGTCAGCAGGCGCAACAACGCGGCACCGTCGGTCGGGTCTGCGAGCACCCGCAGCGTGCACACCACGTCACGGATCTCCGGGGTGTCCAGCAGTCCACCCAGCCCCACCACCTCGACCGGCAGGCCACGCTCCCGCAGCGCCGCCGCGATCACCGGGATCTGGCTGCGCAGCCGGACCAGCACCGCCGTGGTCGGGCGCCGGGTCACCGGGATCTGCTCGGGCAGCACCCCCGGCATCCGGGCCGCGCCCCGCCAGGCGGCCAGCACACTGTCGGCGATCCAGTCGGCCTCGTCCGCGTACGTCGTCAGCAACGCGCAGTGCACGGTGCCGGCGGCGGCGTCGCGCGCGCTGCGATGCGGGATCGGGTCGCGGACGCTGAGCGCCGCGTGCAGCTCCGGCACCTGGGCACCGGCCGCCCGCAACGGGGTGGAGAGCGCGTTCGCCACCGCGAGGATCTCCGGCCGGTTCCGCCAACTGGTGGTCAGCCCGAGCACCCGGGCGGGTTCCCCGTCGGTGCGGGCGAACTCGGTCGGGAAGCGGTCCAGGGTGCCGGCGCTGGCTCCCCGCCAGCCGTAGATGGACTGACAGGGGTCGCCCACCGCGGTCACCGGGTGCCCGCCGCCGAACAACGCGCCGAGCAGCACCACCTGGGCGTGGCTGGTGTCCTGGTATTCGTCGAGCAGCACCACCCGGTAGCGCCCGCGCTCGATCTCGCCGACGCCGGGATGGTCCCGGGCCACCCGGGCGGCCCGGGCGAGCTGGTCGGCGAAGTCCATCGCCTCGAAGTCGTCCTTGCGGCGGGCGTACGCGCGCACCAGCGGCAGCAGCTTCAACCGGGTCTGCTGGAGCGCGAGCGCCTTGCGCACGTCGGCGTAGACCCGTCCGGGACGGGACTGCACCTCGGCGAAGAACCGGCCGGTCCACGCGGCGAGGGCGTCCGGGTCGACCAGATGCTCGTCCAGCTCGCCGGAGAGCGCCAGCACCGCGTCGGTGACCGTGCTCGGCATCCGGTCCACCTCGGACATGTCCCCGTCGTAGTTGCGCACGATCAGGTCCACGAGCTGCCAGCGGGACGCCTCGGTGAGCAGCCGGGTGGAGGGCTCGTACCCGGCCCGCAGGCCGTGCTCGGTGACGATCCGTCCGGCGTACGAGTGGTAGGTGGAAATCGTGGGCTCGCCCGCGAACGGGTCGTCGAGCGGGTCCCGTCCGCGCCGCCCCAGCCGGCGCACCAACTGGTCGAGCCGGGTACGCACCCGGTGCGCCAGCTCACCGGCGGCCTTGCGGGTGAAGGTGAGACCGAGCACCTGCTCGGGCCGGACGTACGAGTTGGCCACCAGCCAGACCACCCGGGCGGCCATCGTCTCGGTCTTGCCCGAACCGGCTCCCGCGACCACCAGCAGCGGCTCCACCGGCGCCGCGATGATCGCCGCCTGTTCCCGGGTCGGCGCCGGCAACCGCAGCAGCTTGGCCAGTTCCACCGGCGTGTACCGGGGACCGACGGCGGCTGCCCGGGGCGCCGGCGCCGCAGGGTTGAACAGCGCGGGCTGGGTCATGCTGCCCTCTTCGGAGCTGGCACGCTCACTCCTGGTGCTCCGGTCGCCGGACGGTCGGTGGCTCGACCACCTGCCGTCCCTGCCCGGAGACCGGGCAGCTGGTCCGTACCGGGCAGACCCGGCACTTCGAGTTGGCGACCGCGGCGAAGGTGGCGGCGGCCATCGTATCGGCGGTCCGCCGGACCAGCGCGGTCGCCCAACCGGCCTCGGGTCCGTCGGTCGAGGCGGCCTGGGCCTGCTCCCGGGCGTCCCGCGCGCCGGTGCCGAGCTGCACCAGCGCCGCACCGCCGGGCTCGTCGCCGTACTCGGCGAACGCCCCCGCCTCCACCGCCGCCTGGTACGCGCCGAGCTGCGGGTGCTCGGCCAGGTCCCGCTCGGTCACGGCGGTGGACTTGCCGGTCTTGAGGTCCACCACCACCAGCCGGCCGTCCGCGTCGACCTCCAGCCGGTCCACCCGCCCGACCAGCTCGATCGGCCGGTGCGGGTCGTCCAGGCGTACCGCGAACTCGTGCTCGATCGCGAGCAGCCGGCGCGGATTGACGGCCAGCCAGCGCAGCAGCTTGTCCACCATCGCCTCGGCACGGGTCCGCTCCGGCCCGACCATCCACCGCGCGGCCAGCTCGATCGCGTCGAAGCGGGCGGCCACGTAGTCGAGCAGCGCACCCCGGTCCGCGCTGGCGTCCTCGGCGAGCATCGCCGCCGCGTGCACCAGGTTGCCGACGCCCTGCGCGGCGCTCGCCGGTGGGCTCCCGCCGTGCCGTTCCAGCAGCCAGCGCAGGCTGCACCGCAGCGCGCTCTCCATCGCCGACGGGGTCACCCGGACCGGATCCCCCTCGTCCGCCAGGGGCCGGTCGTCGGAGAGCGGTCGCAACCCCCACCAGTCGTCCGGGTGTGCGCCCGCGACCCCGGCGGCGGCCAGTCGGGCCAGTTCGGCCGCCGCCGCCCGCCGCCGGGCGGTCGACGCCGCCGGGTCGGCCACCGCGGTACGCAGCTCCGCCACCAGCGCGGGCAGGGTCAACGCCCGGGGCGGACGGCTCAACGGCAGCGCCCGCGACCCGGCCCGGTCGCCCCGGTCCTGGGCATCGTCCCCGTCCCGGCCCTGCGCTTCATTCTGGCCCTGCGCATCGTCCCGGCCCTGCGCTTCATTCTGGGCCTGCGCTTCGTCCTGGGCCTGCGCTTCGTCCGGGTCGTCGATCTGCCGCGCTCCGGGCACCGAGGGTGCAGGCGGAGTGGGCGGCGGTGGCCCATCCGGGGTCGGGGCGGGCCCGTCCCCGGACGGCTCGATCGGCCCGAGTTCGTAGAGGAACCGGCTGGGCTGCTCCTCGTGGTCGTCGCCGCCGACGGCCGCCGACGCCACCGCGCTGACCAGCAGTCGCCGTCGGGCCCGGGTCACCGCGACGTGGAACAGCCGGCGTTCCTCGTCGAGCAGCGCGGAGGTCTGTCCGACCAGGGTGGCGACCTCACCGGCACCGTCCGCCCGACCGGTCATCACGTCGACCAGCCGTTCCGAGCCGAGCAGACTGCCGCGCAGCCGCAGGTCCGGCCAGACGCCCTCCTGCACCCCGACGACGGCGACCAGATCCCACTCCAGGCCCTTGGCGGCGTGCGCGGTGAGCAGCCGTACCGCGTCGCCCCGGTCGGCGGAGGAGGCGAGCGTGTCGGCGGGCAGTTCCTGGCCCAGCACGTGGTCGAGGAAGACCTCGGTACGCGCGCCCGGCAGCCGGTCGGTGAACCGGGCGGCGGCGTCGAAGAGCACCAGTACCGCGTCCAGGTCCCGGTCGGCCGCCTCGGCCCGGCGCCGCCGGGCCAGGTCCCCCTCGCCGGCCACGGCCGGGCCCCGGGCCAGCGCGGCGGACCACAGCTCGGCCAGCCCGCTGGCCTGCCAGACCGCCCAGAGCACGTCCTCGACGCCGGCGCCCGGTCGACCGGCCGTCTCGCGGGCCACCGCCAGCAGCCCGGCCACGGTCTGCGCCGGCTCGGCCCAGCGCCGCTCCACCCCGGCCAGCTCGGCCGGGTCGCGCAGCGCCTCGACGATCAGCTCACCGGAGGGCCGCCGGTCACCGCCAGCCAGGGCGAGCGCCCGGAGGCCCTGCCGCAGCCGACGATCCGCCAGCGGGTCGGCACCGCCGAGCGGCGAGTGCAGCAGCGCGACGGCCGCCTCCTCGTCCAGCCGCTCCGGCTCCAACGCGCAGCGCAACAGCAGCAGCAGCGGCGCCACCGCCGGTTGCAGGTGCAACGGCAGGTCCTCGCCGTGCACCACGGTCGGTACGCCGGCCGCGTGCAACGCCCGACGCAGCCCGGGCAGTTGCCGACCGGTGGAGCGGACCAGCACCGCCATCCGGGCCCAGGGGACGCCGCCGAGCAGGTGCGCCTCCCGCAACGCATGCGCCAGCCAGGCCGCCTCGCTGGTGGCCGACCGGAAGGTGCGTACCTCGACGCTGCCCGGTGGCGCGTCGGGCAAGGGATGCAGGCGACGGTGTGCCGCCGGACCGCGCAACCGCCGGCCGAGCCGGGACGCGGCGGCCAGCAGCCGCTCCCCCGCGCGGTAACTGGTGCTGAGCAGCACCTGTGCGGCCGGCGCGCCGGAGGCGGTGCGGAACCGGTGCGGGAACGTCGTCACACCGGCCGGATCGGTGCCTCGGAAGGCGTACGTGGAGGAGTCGGGATCGGCGAAGGCGACCAGCGGCGTACCACCCCCGGCGACCGTGTCCAACAGGTCGAGCTGGGCGGGATCGGTGTCGGCCAACTCGTCGACGTAGACGTACGCCAGGCGACGTCGCTCGGACGCCAGCACCTCGGCGTCGTCGCGCAGCAGACCGGTGGCCGCCCGGACCAACTCCGCCGGGTCGTACGCGACCGAGCCCCGGTTGGCGACGTCCCGCAGCGCCAGCACCGCCACGTACTCGCGCAGGAAGCGGGCGGCGGCCGGCCAGTCGGCGCGGCCGAGCCGCTCGCCGAGCCGGGCCAGCTCGACCGGGCCGACGCCCCGCTCCGCCGCCCGCATCAGCAGGTCACGGAGCTGGGCGGCGAACGCCCGGGTACGCAGTGCCGGGCGCAACTCCTCCGGCCAGCCGACCGGTTCGTCGCCGGGCTCCGCACCGACCACGTCCAACAACTCGCGGATGATCAGATCCTGTTCCGGCCCGGTGAGCAGCCGAGGCGACGGCTCACCCCGCTCGGCGGCGGCCCGCCGCAGCAACCCGAACGCGTACGCCGGGAAGGTACGCACCAACGGCTCACGCACCACCCGCCGCCCGTTCGCGGCGATCCGCGCCTCGATCCGGTGCCGCAGGTCGACGGCGCCCCGACGACTGAAGGTGAGCACCAGGATCCGCTCCGGATCCACCCCCTCCTCGACCCGGGCGGCCACCGCCTCGACGAGGGTGCGGGTCTTCCCGGTGCCCGGTCCACCGAGGACGAGCATCGGCCCGTCGGTGTGCGCCACGACCTCGGCCTGCCGAGGATCCGCCGACGTCTGCTCCGCGCCGGCTGCGTGGGCGGGTGCAGGTGCGTGGGCGGGTGCAGGTGCGTGGGCAGGTGGGGACGGCTCGCCGGGCAGGTCCGGAGAACGCCCGGTGACCGGGTCGTTCTCCTGGGTCGGCCCGCCGGACCGACGCACCAACCGGTACGCCTGCATCCCGCCATCCCATCACGGCCCTGCGACACTGCCCGACGCGCCACACCCGCCGTCAGGTGAGGGCTGCCTCGATGACGTCGAGGGCGGTGGGGACGGTGTCGGCTACCTGCACGAGGTCGAAGCCGGCGGGCTTGAGGAAGTTCTGGTCGGTGACCGCGCGCAACCAGTCCAGCAACGGGGTGTAGAAGCCGTCGGTGTCCACCACCACCGTCGGCTTGCGGTGCAGGGCCAGGGTGGCGGTGGTCCAGACCTCGAAGAGTTCGTCGAGGGTGCCCAACCCGCCGGGCAGCGTGAGGAACGCGTCCGACTTCTCCACCATGAGGACCTTGCGACTGGCCATCGATTCGGTGATCACCAGTTCGTCGGAGGCGACATCGGCCACCTCCAGGTCGACCAGCACCTGCGGGATGATCCCGACGGTCCGGCCGCCGGCCGCGCGAGCCCCCTCGACCAGGGCGCCCATCATGCCGACGCAGCCACCGCCGCTGACCAGCGTGTGCCCTCGTCGGGCGAGTTCCGCGCCGGTGGCCTCGGCCAGGTCGAGCCACCGTTGGTCGAGGGTGCGGGACGAGGCGCAGAACACGCAGATCGCGGCCACCTCAGCGCTCCGCCTGCTCGGCCTGCTCCGCCAGTTCGGCCGCCGCCTGCTGGTCCGCCGCGGTGCGGGCAACCGCGTCCGCGCGTACCGCCTCCTGCTCGGTGTTGAGCGCGGCCTCGGCCTCCACGATGTGCCGGACCGCTGCGGCGACGTCGTCGGTGACGCAGATCAACTCCAGGTCGACCGGTCCGATCTTGCCCTCGGCGGCCATCGTGTCGCGCAGCCAGTCGAGCAGCCCCTGCCAGTACTCGGTGCCCATCAGCACCACCGGGAACCGGGTCACCTTGCCGGTCTGGACCAGGGTGAGCGCCTCGAACAGCTCGTCCATGGTGCCGAAGCCGCCGGGCAGCACGACGAACGCCTGGGCGTACTTGACGAACATGGTCTTGCGGGCGAAGAAGTAGCGGAAGTCGATGGCCAGGTCGACCCACTCGTTGATGCCCTGCTCGAAGGGGAGTTCGATGCCGAGACCGACGGAGTGCCCACCGGCCTCGCTCGCGCCCCGGTTGGCCGCCTCCATCACACCAGGCCCACCCCCGGTGATCACCGCGTAGCCGGCGCGGGCCAGGGCCGCGCCGAGCGCCTCAGCGAGCTGGCACTCCGGGCTGTCCGGCTTGCTCCGGGCGCTACCGAAGACGCTCACCGCGGGCGGCAGGTCGGCGAGGGTGTCGAAGCCTTCGACGAATTCGGAGAGTATCCGTAGCGCCCGCCAAGCGTCCTTGGTCTTCCAGTCCGCGCGGGTCCGGGAGTCCAGCAGCCCCTGGTCCGCTGTGCTGGTGGTGATCGCCTGGCGGCGCAGTGTGACGGCGCCGCGGTGCCGCTCCCGTCCTGGTTCGCGGCGGTTGCTCTGAGTCATGGGAGCAACCGTAGTGGAGTTCGGCCGGGGCGCCCGGCAAACACTTCGTGATCTTGTGCAACCAATTCGCTTTCCCGTACGTCTTACTATTCACATACCGGGTATGCCCGGCGCGCAGGCTTCGGGGGAGGAGACAGCGTGATCAGTAGCAACGAACGGATCCGGATGAGGCGACAGATGCAGCGGCGCATCCGCGACGTGGTGGCCGAGCGTCGCCGTACCCGCCTGCTCGAAGACCCGCCCGAGCCTCCTGCGGAGTCCGCTCCCGACGCGGCCCTCACCCGCGTCTAGAGCACGTCACCCGTCCAGAGCACGTCACCGCCACACCCCGAGCCCTGTCCCCCGCGTCCGGTCGCGCGGTCGGGCGGGGCGTCGCCGCACCGCCGCCCGCACGACCGGTACGCGGGAGTCCGCCGGATCAGGCGGAGGCGAGCCAGCGGTGCAGGGTGGCGGCACCGTCACGGATCTTGCCGATCTCGACGTGCTCGTCCGGGTGGTGGGCGAGGTTGGGATCACCCGGACCGAAGTTGAGCGCCGGGATCCCCATCGCCGCGAAACGGGCCACGTCGGTCCACCCCAGCTTGCCGATCGGCGCGGCACCCACCGCCGCCAGGAACTCCTGGGCGGGCGGAGCCTCCAGACCGGGCAGCGCGCCGGCCGCGCAGTCGGTCACCGTCACCTCGTACCCGGCGAGCACCTCGCGCAGGTGCGCCTCCGCCTCGGCCGGCGTACGGTCCGGCGCGAACCGGTAGTTGACCTCGATCTCGCACCGGTCCGGCACCACGTTGCCGGCCACCCCACCGTTGATCCGCACCGCGTTCATGCCCTCGCGATAGTCGCACCCGTCGATGGTCACCCGTCGCGCCTGGTACTCCGAGAGCCGCCGCAGCACGTCACCGGCACCGTGGATCGCGTTGACGCCGTGCCAGGCACGTGCGGAGTGAGCCCGTACGCCGGTGGTGACCACCCTCGCCCGCATGGTGCCCTGGCAGCCCGCCTCGACGATCCCGTACGTCGGTTCGAGCAGCAGGGCGAAGTCGGCCGTCAACCACTCCGGGTACGCCTCGGCCACCAGCCGCAGGCCGTTGTACCGGGACTCGATCTCCTCGGCCTCGTAGAAGAAGTACGTCACGTCGTAACGCGGCTCGGGCAGGGTGGCCGCGAGGTGCAGCGCGTAGGCCACCCCGGACTTCATGTCCGAGGTGCCGCAGCCGTACATCAGGTCGCCGCGCAGCGTGGACGGGAAGTTGTTGTTCAACGGCACGGTGTCCAGGTGACCGGCCAACACCACCCGGGACGCCCGCCCCAGGTCGGTACGCGCCATCACCGTGTTGCCGTGCCGGTAGGTGGCCAGGTGGGGCAGCTTCCGCAGCACCTCTTCGACGCAGTCGGCGATGGCCTTCTCGTTGAGCGAGACCGACTCGATGTCGACCAGGGCGCGGGTCAACGCCACCGGATCGGCGAGGACCTCGGGGGTAAGCGGGTTCTCCATGGTCCGCACGGTACCGTCACAACCGGCGACCGCGAGACGCGAGCCCGCGAGCCCTTCACCGAAGCGCGAGGAGTGAGCTCGCCCACCCCGCAGTCGCGAGCAGCAGCCAGCGCAGCATGCGAGCGAGAGGTGAGTAAGTGACGTCCACAGAATCCGCGTGGGGCATCGGCCTGGCCACCGTGACCGCCGACGACCAGGTGCTCGACACCTGGTATCCGACCGGCAAGCTGGGCCTCGGCGAGCTGCCGCTGGTCCCCGGCGAGGACCAGGCCGACGTGCTGGACCTTCCGCCGGGCGCGATCGGCGACCGGGCCCTGCCGGGTCTGCGTACCGTCCAGGTGATCACCGTGATCGGCTCGCTGGACGACCCGATCAAGGACGCCAGTGACGCGTACCTGCGACTGCACCTGCTCTCCCACCGCCTGGTGCGGCCCAACGAGCTCAACCTCGACGGCGTCTTCGGTAAGCTGGCCAACGTGGCCTGGACCTCCGCCGGGCCGTGCCCGCCGGAGCGGGTCGACGAGCTGCGCGTCATCGAGCGGGCCGCCGGCCGGCACCTGGCCGTGTACGGGGTGGACAAGTTCCCCCGGATGACCGACTACGTGGTGCCCTCGGGCGTCCGGATCGCCGACGCCGACCGGGTACGCCTCGGCGCCCACCTCGCCTCCGGCACCACCGTGATGCACGAGGGCTTCGTCAACTTCAACGCCGGCACGCTCGGCACCTCCATGGTCGAGGGCCGGATCGTGCAGGGCGTGGTCGTCGGCGACGGCTCCGACATCGGCGGCGGCGCCTCCATCATGGGCACGCTGTCCGGCGGCGGCACCGACAAGGTACGCATCGGCGAGCGCAGCCTGATCGGGGCGAACGCGGGTGTCGGCATCTCGCTGGGCGACGACTGCGTGGTCGAGGCGGGGTGCTACATCACCGCCGCCTCCAAGCTCGCCCTGCCGGACGGCCGGGTGGTCAAGGCCCGCGAGCTGTCCGGGGTCGACGGGCTGCTGTTCTGGCGCAACTCGATCACCGGCGGGCTGGAGGCCCGGCCGCGTACCGGTCAGGGCATCACCCTGAACGCCGCCCTGCACGCGAACGACTGAGGTCCTGCGTAGCGGTTGATGAGTAAGGAGGGGTCCCCTACTAACGCCTGGTGCATAGCAGGGGACCCCTCCTTACATCTGTGCGGACCGGGTGGATCACTTCAGGCGGTACGCCTGGATGATCCGCTGGGTCACCGTGTTGCCGTCGCTGTCCCGGGCGGCGGCCCGCAGGGACACGTGGCCGGTGCGCTTCGGATGCTTCACGGTGGCCTGCCAGCCGCTGCCGGCCTTCGTCACCCGGGCACGCTGCCAGGTCCGGCCCCCGTCGTAGGAGACCTCGACGGTCAGCGAGGTGGTCCGCGCCGACGGGGCACCCTGCTGCCGTTGCACCTGGACCGGGATCACGAAGGACCGACCGGCCGGGGCGGTGTTCGTCGCGTCGAGCCGGGGCGTGAACCTGATCGCCGACGCGGGCAACGCCACCGGATCCTCGCCCCGGACGTGCCGGGACCGGAAGGTCCAGGCGGCGGCGACCTCCGTGCTCAGGTCGGTGAAGCTGCGCTTCACCGAGGTCTCCATCCGGTACGTCGCCGTCCCGGCCGGCACCTCGAAGTCGCCCCAGCCGGACTCCGGGCTCTCGCCGACCAGCTTGCCGTTGCGGGAGAGAGCGGTACGCGAGGTGTCCGCCACCGAGGCCCCGGGGTGCCCTGCGGCGTCCCCGTGCAGCGGCACCGCCAGGCTGATCACGTCGCCCCGCCGAGTCAGGCCGTCACCGGGCCACTGCGGCGCCGGGAACGACGGCCCGTAGGGAGCGCCGAGCCAGGTGTCCTGGTATTTCTTGCCCGCCCGGTAGGCCGTCGGCTCCGACCACAGGAAGGCCACTCCGACCGGCCACCCGTCCTCGGACGGTACGCCGATGCTCAGGTCGCTGTTCCAGCGGATGCCCGTGGTGTTGTAGTACTCGACCCGTTTGCCGGGGGCCTCGGTGGGCAGAACGATCGCCCAGCCACCCACGTTCTCCGCGAAGATCGGGTAGACGACCCGCTCGGCGACGGTCTCCGGGTAGCTGTCCTGGAACCTCTGCGTGACGGTGGCCAGGTCACCGTTGCGGTAGTTCCGGATCAACCCGGTCGGCATCCGACCCGGGACGCTCTCCGCCAGGGCGTAGAGGTAGGAGCTGCTCTCCGCCTCCACATCGGCCCACTGGCTGCCCACCGTGCCGAGGAACCTCTTCGGCGAGACGGGTCGGCCGAGCTGCCCGGTGCTCACGCCGGTGAAGTCGAAGGCGAGCAGACCGTAACTGGCGCCGCCGTCGTCCAGGAGGAAGTTCGCGCTGACGTCCACCAGGGCCGGCGTCGCCGACCGTTGCGGCACGGTCATCCGCACCGGCTTGGCCCGGCGGGCGTCGACGGTGACCGTGGTGTCCTTCGTGACGGTCAGCTCCGGCTGGACGAGGAACGCGGACTCCTCGGTCTCCATGTCGAACAGGTAGCTGTTCAGCCCGTACCGGCCCTTGGGCACGCGGATCTCGGCGGTGCCGGACGGGTCGTACGCGAAGTAGTCGACGAAGTCGTCCAGGCCGAGCAGTGAGGTGCTGTAGTCCTCCGCCGCCGTACCGTCGGGACCGAGGTGCCGCACCGTCACGGTGTAGCTCTCCACCTCCTTGTGCACCGCCAGCGGGGTGAGGGCCACGGTGTCGCCGGCACGGGCCACGATCCGGCCGGTGTAGTGACCGTCCGGGCCGTCGACGCTGGTGTCGGTCGTGACGGTGGCGGACGCCGTGCCACCGGCGGGCACCACGACGCTGCGCGTGCTCAGCGCGAACACGCCGGCCGCCGCCGGCGTCCCGTCGGGGCCGGTGACGTCGAGGACGAGTTCCAGGGTGAGCGCGGTGCTTCCACTGTTGTGCCAGCTCACCTCGCGGGTGATGGGCTCGTCGTCGTCGTGCGGCCAGAGCGTACGGCCGAACGAGACGCTCGCCGGCTCACTGGTCACCTGCTGGGTGATCGCCCGGGCCACGTCGACCCGGCCGGCGCCCTGCTGGTAGGCGGTCAGCTCCGGATGCGGCGCGGCGGAGGACATCAGGGTGGCCTTGAGCTCGGCTGCCGTGGCGTCACCGCGCTGCTGGGCGAGCAACGCCGCCGCCCCGGCGACGTGCGGCGCGGACATCGAGGTGCCGGAGAGCGAGACGTACTGCTCGCCGACCGGATCGCCGAGCAGCGTGCCCTCGCCCCGGGCGGCGACGATGTCCACCCCCGGCGCGGTGATGTCCGGCTTGAGCGCGTCGTCGCCGACCCGCGGACCCTGGCTGGAGAAGAAGGCGAGTTCGTCGTCCCGGTCGACGGCGCCGACCGCGAGGGCCGCGTCCGCGCTGGCCGGTGAGCCGACCGAACCGGCCCGGCCGCTGTTGCCGGCCGAGATCACGAAGAGTGCACCGGTCTGCGCGGTCAGCGTGTCGACCGCCAGTTCCAGCGGGTCGACCTGCGGGCTGTCCGTCCCGCCCAGGCTCAGGTTGATCACGTCGGCCTGTTGGTCGACGGCGGCCCACTGCATCCCGGCCAGGATGGCGGAGTCGGGGCAGCCGTACTCCTCGCAGACCTTGCCGTCGAGCAGCGTCGCCTCCGGGGCGACCCCTCGGTTACGGCCCCCGGACGCGGCGCCGCTGCCGGCGATGATCGAGGCGACGTGGGTACCGTGCCCGACGATGTCGCCGGGGTTCTCCTCCTCGGTGAAGTTCACCGCCGCGCCGACCCGCCCGACCAGGTCGGGATGCGCGGCGTCGACGCCGGTGTCCAGCACCGCCACCCGTACGCCCCGACCGGTGTAGCCGGCCTGATGGGCGGCGGGCGCACCGATCTGCGGCACGCTGTGCTCCAGGGTCAGCTGCCGCCTGCCGTCGAGCCAGAGCCGCTCGACACCCCCCGCCGCGTCGATCCGCGCACTGCCACCGGCCAGGGTGGCCCAGAGTCGGCCCGACTCCTGCTTGTCCAGGGTGGCCGCGACGCCGCCGATGGCGGCCAGGTCGCGGGTGACGGTCACCCCGTCGGGCGCACCGGTACGCCGCGCCGCGCCCTCCGGGTAGGTCATCAGCAGCGGCAGGTCGGCGCGGTGACGGTCGTCGTACCCGGCGGCGATCAGCCCGGTCACGTCGAAGAGACGCCGGTCGACCCGGCCCGACTGGATCAGCGGCAGGGCGTCCTGCGGCACGACCCAGAGGTGGTCCTGCTGTCGTTGGGTGAGGAAGCGGATCCCGGTGCGGCCCTCGGCCGGGCGGACGCTCGCCGCACCGGAGGGGCTCACCGTGACGCGGTCACCGGTGATCAGGGTGACGGTGGTGTGTCCGGCCGACGCCGGACGGGCGCCGGACGACGGGGTGGACCCCGGCGCGGCGGCTGGGGACGGACCGGCGGTGGCCGTGCCCGGTACGCCGAGCACGAGGCCCAGCACCAGCCCGATGGCGGTCAGTTTGCTTCTGCGAGGCAACCGAACCCTCCTCCTGGGTTGTCTTATCGATGTGGTTCACATCGACACCTGTCAGGATTGCATACCGAGTATGCACAAAGGAGTCAAGAAATCGACGAAGTCGATACCGCCGGGTCGGGGATGACGGCATGATCGGACAGGTGAGATCCATGAAGGAACGCATGCTGGCCGGGGAGCCGTATCTCGCCGAGGGGCCGGAGATCCTCGCCGACCTCCAGCGCGCCGCCCGACTGATGGAACGGGTCAACACCAGCCCCGCCGACGACACCGACGCCCGCCACGCCGCCCTGCGGGAACTGCTCGGCGAACTCGGCGACGACACCTGGATCCGCCCGCCGTTCTACTGCGACTACGGCTACCACATCCGGATCGGGCCGCGCAGCTTCGTGAACTTCAACGCGGTCTTCCTCGACGTCGCGCCGATCACGATCGGCGCGGACGTGCAGGTCGGCCCGAACGTGCAACTGCTCACCCCGACGCATCCGGTGGACCCGGAGCAGCGCCGGGCGAAGTGGGAGGCGGCCAAGCCGATCACCATCGGCGACAACGTCTGGCTGGGCGGCGGGGCGATCGTCCTGGCCGGAGTCACCATCGGAGAGAACACGGTGGTCGGCGCCGGCGCCGTGGTGACCAAGGACCTGCCGGCCAACGTCGTCGCCGTCGGCAACCCGGCCCGCCCGGTACGCCAACTGGACCAGTAGCCGCGCACACTCGGTCACCATCCAGACCGGACCAGTCTCCGCGAAAACGTTTCTACCTGCGGAAACATCCTCGCGGTGGATGGCACTCTCTCCACGGTTCAGGCACTCTGGGTTACAGAGTCGTCACCGGGAGGCTTGCCATGAGTGGTCGGATCCTCGAACTGCGCGTACACGGCGTGTCGAACACGCCACCGGCCGAGACCCTGGGCGTGCCGACCGAGCCGGGCACCGAACCCACTCCGCCGCGACTGGTCGCCGGTGGGCCGGTCACCGGCTTCTACCGCTCCCCCGGCACCTCGACGGGCGACCCGATCGTGGTCGAGGCGTACAGCTGGGGGCAGTTGACCTCGGGCGCGCGGACCGCCCGCGACGTGGAACGGGCGCTGTGGACGCTGCTGCTGCCCTTCACCCTGGCCAACGTGGCGCTGCACGCCCGGCCCGGCATTCCCGCCGACCCGACCAGCGAACGATTCGCCAGCCGGTCCGGGATCACCGCCTGGCTGATCCGGCTGTTCTGCCTGACGCTGACCGCCACGCCCGTGTTGGCGCTGACCGGCGTCGGCGTCGACCTGATCGGCTGGCAGTGCGTCGACGAGAGCTGCCTGAACCGGATCCCGGGGCCCTGGCAGTTCCTCGCCGACCCCTGGTGGCAGCGGGGCAGCCGGGCGCTCGCGGTCGGACTGCTCGTGCCGCTCGCCCTGATCGTGGTGCTCGGCCTGGTCGCCTGGCGGACCTACCAGTACGAGGCGGTGATGCCCGCCGACCCGACCGACCCGCCGGTCCGCCAGGCACCCGGCGAGGCCGACGCCGACCTGCCCGAGGGCCAGCCGGAACAGGAGCCGCCGTCGCCACCCGAGCCGCCCCGGGGCCCGCTCGCCAACCCACTCGAGGATCCGACCTTCTGGTGGGGCGAGGGACAGCTCCGCCGCGCCGCGGTCCTGCACCTGTGCACCGGCACGGTGGCCGCCGCCGCCGTACCGCTCGGCACCACCCTCGCGCTCCACCCACCGCACGGAGCCCGGGCGGCCATCGCCTGGCCCACCGTGGCGCTGATCGTCGCGGTCCTCGTGATCGCGGTGGTGGCCATCGGCCGGCCGTTCCTCACCCGACGCGACGGGGCGAGCCCACTCGGCCCGTGGAGCGTCACCGTCATCGTCCTCACCGGCCTCGGGCTGGTCGGCACCGTCCTGGTGCTGATGCTGCCGGACAGCGCGGGCGGCGCGGCGCAGTTGGCCACCCTCCGCCCACCCGCCGGCTGCGGCGACGTGTCGTCACTTCCCGGCTGCCAGGAGGACCGCTCCCTCCCCGGCTTCGACCGGGTCCTCGCCTGGCTCGGCACCGGCCAACTGCTGCTGCTCATCGCCATCGGCGCGACCGCCCGCTCCGGGCGGCGCGGTGGCGCCACACCGGCCGCCGCCACGGTGCTGATCGCCGTCGGCGCCGCCTGGTGCCACGGCTGGCTGCCGTTCCTGCCGCCGGCACCCCTCGCGGTGTGGCAGGTCGTCCCGGTACTGCTGCTCCTCGCCGCAGGCGGCCTGCTGCTGCCGCGTACCCGCCCCGACGACGTGACGCAGCCCCTCGGGCCCTACACCGACCTGGCCTGGCGTGGGCGGGGTCCGGCCGTGATCGCCGGGTTCGGGTGGCTGCTCTGCCTCGCGTACAGCACCGGCCTGCTCTACTGGGTCAGCGACCTGCTGAACCGCGACGCCACCGTCAGCGGGCGCCCGCCGGTGGTGCCGCCCACCCCGGTGACCTGGTCCGGTCTGGTCTTCGGCATGGCACTGCTGCTGCTCGCCCTGGTTGCGATCCGGGCCGCCGTGCTGTTCCGGCGGCTGCGCCGACAGGAGTACGCCGAGTTGCGGGCACAAGGCGGCCTCTCCGCGCACGACCTGCGCCGTGCCCGGGACGTCAGCACCCACCAGGCCCTGCACCGCCTGGTCGGCGAACACGCGCTGCGCCTGGTCGGCTGGTACGCGGGCACCGCGGGGACACTGGCCGCGCTCGGCTGCATGGTCGTGCTCTCCCCCGCCCGCCCGCACGACCTCACCTCGGGCACCACCGGCACCGTCATCGCGGTCGTCGCCGACGTCGGTGACCGGCTGCTCGGCTGGCTGCCACTGGCGATCGCCGCGATCGGTCTGCTGGTCTACCGCAACGACACGGTCCGGCGGTCGGTCGGCGTGGTCTGGGACGTCGGCACGTTCTGGCCCCGCGCCGCGCACCCGCTCGCCCCACCGAGCTACGCCGAACGGGCCGTGCCGGAACTACTCACCCGCACCGCCGGGCTGCTCGCCCTGACCGAGCACGACCCCCGCCGGGTGGACGGCATCATCCTCTCCGGACACAGCCAGGGCACCGTCATCTGCACCGCCGTCATCCTCCAGATACCGCAACGCTGGCGGCAACGGATCTGGTTCTTCTCCTACGGGTGCCAGCTCACCCGGCTCTACGGCCGGATCTTCCCGGCGTACTTCGGGCCGGACCGGCTGCCGGTGCTGACCCGGGCACTGACCCGCCCCTCGGCCGGGACCCGGTGGACGAACTTCTGGCGGGACACCGACCCGCTCGGGTGGCCGGTCACCGCCGGGGAACGCGACATCGCGGTCACCGACCCGGAGGCCCTGCACCCGAGCGACGGCGAGGTGGCCGACCCGCCGATCCGCAGCCACAGCGGCTACCCGGAGGCGGCCGAGTTCCAACGGGAACGGTCCCGGGTGGCGTGGATGCTGCGTCGCGCCGTGCCGTCACCCCGGCGGGGGGTCGGCTAGCCGGACCACCAGGTCGGCCCGGAAAGCGGTCTCGGCCACCAGCGCCGCGTTGACCTCGTCACTGCCCAGCGCCCAGGTGCGCGCCTCCTCCGCCGACCGCCCGTACCCGACGTGCCGCGCGACGAGCCGACGCCGTCGCAGGTCGGCGTCGAGGTCCAGGAACCACGCCTCGTGCAGCAACGCCCGCATCTCGTCCCAGGGCCAGTCCGGCACGAGCAGGTAGTTGCCCTCGGTCACCACCAGCCGGACCTCCGGCGGCACCTCGATCGCGCCCGCGATCGGTTCCTCCAGTTCCCGGCGGAACTCCGGCGCCCAGACCGACGTCGGTTCCTTGCGCCGCAGGCGGCGCATCAGCGAGACGTACCCGTTGGCGTCGAACGTGTCGATCGACCCCTTGCGGGCGGCGCGGCCCAGCCGGTGCAGCTCGGCCTGGGCCAGGTGGAATCCGTCCATCGGCACCAGCCGCGCGGTCGGGCCGACCGCCGCGACCACCTCGGCGGCGAGCGTGGACTTGCCCGCACCGGGTGCGCCGGTGATGCCGAGCAGTTGCCGGGGGCCCGCGTCGGCCAGGGCGCGGGCCCGCCGCAGCAGCTCGTCGACGGGCAGCACCCGGGCCTCGGTCATCAGGACAGGACCGGCCGGCTGATCGCGAACCGGGCCCGCACCGCCGCGTGCACCGACTGTGGTTGCGGGTCCAGCTCCAGCTCCGGTGGGGTGGTCGACTCGACCCCACCGGCGTCGAACGCCATCCGGGCCATCATCGGCTGTCCGCCGCCCTCGTCGGCGAGCTCGATCAGGTCGGTGACCTGGGCCTGGAGTGCCTCGGCGTACTCGCGGGCGCGCAGCAGGGCATCGGCGATCGCGGCATGCCGCGCCTCCCGGAAGGCCGGGCTGTCCGGGCGCAGCGACCACCAGGGCCCGGCGACCGCCACCTGGTCCTGGTCGGCCAGGCGCAGCATCAGTTCGCCGAGCGCGGTGAAGTCGCTGACCGTCACGGTGGTCACCACCGAGCCGTGCCAGGCCACCACCCGCTCGCCGGAGCGCCGCGTCTCGGGTCGCACCCGCAGGTCGCCGGTCTCCCGGCGGTCGACAGTCGGGCCGTACGAGTCGAGCAGCACCCGGATCGCGGCGGCCCGTTCGGCCAGCCGGGTCAGTGTGGGCTCGCGCTCCCGGTCGCGCGCGAGCGCGGTCACCGTGAACCGGGCCTCCTCCGGAGCGACTTCCCGGTACGCCTCGCCGCGTACGGTCACCACCGGTCCGTCCACCATGCCCTCACCCTAGCGGCGGCTCCGGTACCGCGCCCACCGATGCGCCGCGCGACGGCTCCGCCGGACGCCGGGAGCCGGACGCCTCAGCCGGCCTGCGGGAGCTGGGCAGTGTACGAGACCACCTCGTCGACGACCCGGCACCCGCTGAGGTGACCGCCCGCCGCACCCAGCCCGGTCAGCCAGGCGACCTCGTCGGCCGCCGCACCGTCGACCGGGAACGGACGGACCGTCGGCTGGTAGGGCCGACCGGCGAGCGCGACCCGGGCCGCGCCCGCCTCGGCGTAGCGGGCGGTGAGCGTGTCGCCGTCACCGGCCCGCAGCGCCTCGGTCAACTCGTCCAGGTAGGCGGTCACCTCGGTCAGGGCGGCCAGCACCTGGTCGCGGTTGCCGCGCAGCATGTTCGCGGTGCGCGGGGCCGGGGTGCCGGCGACCCGGGTGCCGTCCCGGAAGCTGCCGGCGGCCAGGGTGAGCACGGCGTCGCGCAGCGACGAGCGCTGGGCGGCTCCGGCCAGGGCACCGGCGAGCAGGTGCGGCACGTGCGAGGAGAGCGCGACCACGGCGTCGTGCCGGTCCGCCGACATCGGCACCACCCGGGCCCCGATCACCTCGGTGACCAGGGCGGCCAGCCGACGGAACGCGACCAGCCCGTCCGGCGCGGGACAGAGCACCCAGGCGGCGCCCGCGAACAGCTCGGGCCGGGCCGCGCCGAGACCGGCCCGGTCGGTGCCGGCCATCGGATGACCGGGCACGAAGCGGTGGGTCAGACCCCGGGTCGCGGCGAAGGCGGCCAGCTCGGCCTTGGTGCTGCCCACGTCGGTGAGCAGGCAGTCCGGCTCGGTCGCCGCGGCCACCTCGACCAGCGTCGCCGGCAGGGTCGGCAGCGGCCCACCGAGGAACACCACGTCCCGGTCGGCCACCGCGTCGGCCAGCCGGTCGGCGGTGGGTACGCCGGCCAGCCCGGCCTGGCGGCGGGTCGCGTCGTCCGGGTCCCAGCCCGTCACGTCCAGCCCGGCGGCGTGCAGCCGGAGCAGCACCGAACCGCCGATCAGGCCGGTGCCGACCACCGCCGCGCGCATCAGGGTCCGGCGAGGCGGGCGGCGACGGCGGCGACCCGCTCGTCGGACTCGGTCAGCGCCACCCGGACGTACTGCCCGGCGGTGGGCCCGTAGAAGACACCGGCGGCGACCAGGATGCCGCGCCGGGCCAACCAGTCGACCGTGTCCCAGCAGTCCTCGCCCCGGGTCAGCCAGAGATAGAGCCCCGCCTCGGAGTGCGTGACGGTGAACCCGGCCCCGGTGAACGCGGCCCGCAGGGCCTCGCGGCGCGCCCGGTACCGCTCCCGCTGCGCGGTGGCGTGCTCCTCGTCGTGCAGCGCGGCCACCATCGCCGCCTGCACCGGTTTGGGCACGATCATCCCCGCGTGCTTACGGATCTTGAGCAGCTCGGCGACCAGCGCGGGATCGCCGGCCACGAACCCCGCCCGGTAGCCGGCGAGGTTGGACCGCTTGGAGAGCGAGTGCACGGCCAGCACCGAGTCGTACGAGCCGCCGCAGACCTCCGGCGAGAGCACCGAGACCGGCTCGGCCTCCCAACCCAGCGGCAGGTAGCACTCGTCACTGGCGACCACCGCGCCACGTTCCCGGGCCCAGTCCACCACCTTGCGCAGGTGGGCGGCGGGCAGCACCCGGCCGGTCGGGTTGCCCGGCGAGTTGACCCAGACCAGGCGTACCCGGGAGGTCGGACCGACCGCGGTCAGCGAGTCGGCGCGGACCGTGGTGGCCCCGGCCAGCCGGGCCCCGTCCTCGTAGGTGGGATAGGCCACCGACGGCACCACCACGACGTCACCCGGCCCCACCCCCAGCAGGGTCGGCAACCAGGCGACCAGCTCCTTCGACCCGATCGTCGGCAGCACCCCGAGCCCGTCGACGCCGGCCCCGCAGGACCGGGCCACCCAGGCCGTGATCGCCGCACGCAGGTCCGGGGTACCGGCGGTGAGCGGGTACCCCGGTGCGTCCGACGCGTCGGCCAGGGCACGCCGGATCACCTCGGGCACCGGGTCGACCGGCGTACCCATGGAGAGGTTGATCAGGCCGTCCGGATGCGCCGCGGCCAGGGTCGCCGCGGCGTCCAGCGTGTCCCAGGTGAACTCGGGCAGCCGCGACGAGACCGGCGCGGGGGCGTTCAGTGCCCCTCGCCGCGCGGCGGCTGCGCGGCGACGAAGGTCGCGTCCTTCTCCACCTTGCCGATCTTGGAGGCACCCCCGGGCGAGCCCAGGTCCTCGAAGAACTCGTAGTTGGCGCCGGTGTAGTCCTTCCACTGCTCGGGGACGTCGTCCTCGTAGAAGATCGCTTCGACCGGGCACACCGGCTCACAGGCACCACAGTCGACGCACTCGTCGGGGTGGATGTAGAGCATCCGGTTGCCCTCGTAAATGCAGTCGACCGGGCATTCCTCGATGCATGCCTTGTCGAGCACATCCACGCACGGCTCGGCGATGATGTAGGTCACCGGTCTTCTCCTCCGCAAGACTCGTCGCGATCACCCGCGACGGTAAGAGCCTAGTATCTCGCCGGGGAGGAGGTCGATCGTGCTCCGAGAGCAGGATGTGGGACACCGGATCGTGGTCCGGCGGATCGTGGGCTCACGCGCCGGTCGGCCGGTGTTCTCCGACGCCCTCGGCGAGCTGGTCGAGCTGACCGAGACCCACCTGGAGATGACCACCCGGCACGGGCGGCTGCGCGTGCCGATCGCCGAGGTGCACCGCGCCAAGCGGGTGCCGCCGACCCGCCGACCCACCGCAGACGCCGTGGTCGAGCTGGAACTCGCGGCCGACGAGGCATGGCCGGCGCCCGTGCGCGGCCGGCTCGGCGACTGGCTGCTGCGCTCCGCCGACGGCTGGACCGGCCGGGCCAACTCCGCCCTGCCGGTCGGTGACCCGGACCGGCCGCTGCCGGCCGCGCTGGACGCGGTCGAACGCTGGTACGCCGAACGGGGCCGACCGGCGATCGTCAACACGCCGCTGCCGCTGGCCGCGCCGGTCGGCGCCGAACTCGACCTGCGCGGCTGGGAGAGTCGCCCGCCGGTGCTGGTGCAGACCGTGCCGCTGGCCGACCTCACCGCACCCGGCGGCCGGGTGGCCCGCGCCGCCACGGCCTCCGCGCCCGCCGTCGAGCTGGCCGCCGCGCCGTCGGACGACTGGCTGACGGTGGCCGCCGGCCGCAAAGGCGGGCTGCCGGACGCCGCCCGACACGTGCTCACCGCCGTGGGCCAGGTCCGCTTCGCGCACGCGTACGACGGGGACACGCTGGTCGGGGTCGGCCGGGGCACGGTCACCGGCGCAGGGCGCTGGCTCGGACTGTCCCTGATCGAGGTGCTGCCCGAGGCCCGCCGTCGAGGGGTGGCCGTCGCCGTGATCGGCGCGCTCGCCGAGTGGGCCGGCACGGCCGGCGCCACCGACGTGTTCCTCCAGGTCGAGCAGCGCAACGCGGCCGCCGTGACGCTCTATCGCACGCTGGGCTTCACCACGCACCACACCTACCGGAGCCGGGTCGCGCCCTGAGCTGACGGCGCGACCCGGGCCGGACGTACCGGTCAGCGACGAACGCTGCGGCGCGGCTTGCCGGCACCACTCTCGGCGTACTCCTGGAGGCTCTGCGACCGGTGGTCGCGGCCCAGCGTGGTGAGCAGCAGGTAGCCCAGGATCGTGCCGACGGTGGTCGCGACGAGGTAGAGCACGACCTGCCAGAAGAAGGTGGCGCTGCCGTCGGCGAACGGGCTGCGGCCGACCACCAGCGGTCCGACGAACATGGTCAGCGCGAGCGCGATGCCGATCGCACCGGCCACCTCGGCGCCCCACTGGGCCACCGGACGCGACCGGCCCCAGGAGTAGGCGACCCCGGCCAGGATCAACCCGATCACCGCGAACATCCCGAGGGTCACCCGGTCGGCGGCGGCCTCGTCACCGTCGAAGCCGAACCGGATCACCAGTCGGGCGACCACGTTGACCGCGAACAACGCGATCGCGAGCATTCCGATCGCGCGCCACCGCTGCCCCATCGCACGCCTCCCGCCGTACCGCCCGCCCCGGTGGCGGGCCTCCTGGCAGGAATGTCTATCACCCGGGGCGGGGTGGCGTCAGTACCGCCTGGACGGCGGGTTCGGCGCGAGGATGGACCGGAACGCCATCACCGCGAAGGTCATCGACCCGGCCACCACCAGGATGAGCCCCACCCAGTTGCCGATCAGCAGCACGTCGCCCTCGGTGGTCCGGTCGGCGGCGGCCACCATGATCACGACCCACGGCAGCGCCGGCAGCAGCACCGCCCACCGGGACCCCACCGTCTCCATGGCGAACCAGCTCAGCGCGATGTTCGCGAGCACGGCCACCAGCACCGCCGCCCCGACCAGGTACCCGCCGACCCGCAGCGGGGCGAGCAGCAGCTCCAGCACCGCCGTCACCGCGCCGGCGGCCAGGGCGACCAGCCCGCCGATCGCCCGCAGGCCGATGTCGACCGGCCGCCGCCAGGCCCGTGCGGGCGGTGGCGACTGCTGTTCGGGCGGGGCGACCGACATCGCGGCGGGTACGGTCACCGGAGACCGGCCGTACCGACCGGTGTGCGATCCGGGTCGTCGGCGGTCTCCAGCCCGGCGAACAGGTCCGACTCCCAGCCGTACGGGCCGCTGCCGGACCCCTTGGCCCCCACCGCGAGGGTGAAGTACTCCACGCCCATGAACTCGGCACCGAAGTTGCCGGCGATCGAGTAGAGCCAGGAGGTGGCCGGGATCTGGGTGGCGTGCGCCCGCATCGCCGCCTCCTTCGCGGCGTGTTGCTCGGTCGCGTCGATCCGCGCCGCGATGTCCTTGTCCGGCGTGCAGAAGGGCAGGTCGGTGGCGTTCTCGATGCCGGCGAACGGGTTGTCCGACGACTCCTCGAAGTGCGTCATCCCGGCCTCCAGGACGCTCTGCGGCATCGCCGTCCAGTAGACCTTCGCCGGGGCGATCCCCTCGGCGGCGGCCAGCTCGACGGCGCGCATCGCCACCCGGTGCGCCTGGATGTGGTCGGGGTGACCGTAGAAGCCGTTCTCGTCGTAGGTGATCACCACCTGCGGGCGTACCTCCCGGACCACCTCCAGCAGGTGGCCGGCGGCCTCGTCCAGGTCGGCCTGCCAGAAGGCGCGCGGGTGGTCGTTGGTGGAAAGGCCCATCATGCCCGAGTCGCGGTAGCGTCCGGCGCCACCGAGGAAACGGTGGTCGGCCACGCCGAGCTCGGCGCAGGCGGCGGCCAGCTCGGCGATCCGGTACCCGCCGAGCTGGTCGGCCTCGGCGGCGGCGAGCCCGGACAGCTCCGGCACGTGGATCTCACCCTCCTCGCCGAGTGTGCAGGTGACCAGGGTGACGTGGGCACCGGTGGCGGCGTAGTGCGCCATGGTCGAACCGGTGCCGATGGACTCGTCGTCGGGGTGCGCGTGGACCAGCAACAGGCGGCGGTCGGGCAGCGTCGTCACGAGGGTCACTCTAACCGGCGGTTCTCCCCGATCAGTCCTGACGCGTCCGCTCGGGTCCGGCACATCACGCTCGGCCGCCGCATACGATCTGGCCTGTGGACTTTCCCGAGCTGGCCGCCCGCACCCGCCGGTTCAGCCACGGGGCGCCACGCGCCGTCTCCGTGGCCGACGACGGGGCCCGGGTGGTCTTCCTGCGTTCCGCGGGACCGGAGGACCCGGCTGACGCGCTCTGGCAACTGGACGTGGCGAGCGGCGAGGAACGGCTGGTCGCCGACCCGGCCACGCTGCTCGGCGAGGATGCCGACCCGGCCGCGCTGAGCCCCGGCGAACGGGCCCGACGGGAACGGCTGCGGCTCTCCGCCGCCGGCATCGGCGCGTACGCCCTGGACGCCGCCGGCCGGGTGGCGGTCTTCGCGCTGGCCGGCCGCCTGTTCCGGGCCGACCTGGTGCACGGTGACGTGATCGAGGTCCCGGCCGCCGGCCCGGTCCTCGACCCCCGGCCGGACCCGAGCGGCCAACGCCTCGCGTACGTCACCGACGCCGCCGAGGGGGTACGCCGGGGCGAACTGCGGATCGTCGACGTCGACGGCACCGACACCATCCTGGCCGGCGAGGACTCCGGGGTGCTGTGGGGGCTGGCCGAGCACATCGCGGCGGAGGAGTTCGACCGGCACCGGGGCTACTGGTGGGCACCGGACGGCCGCTCGGTGCTGGCCGCCCGGGTCGACGAGTCCCGGCTGCCCCGCTGGCACCTGCACGACCCGGCGCAGCCGGCGAGCCCGCCGGTCAGCGTCGCGTACCCGGTGGCCGGCGGACCCAACGCGGAGGTCAGCCTGCACCTGCTGGACCTCGACGGCGGCTGGGTGGACGTGCACTGGGACCGGGAGACCTACCCGTACCTGACCGCGGTGCACTGGGCCGAGGGCGCCCCGCTGATCACCGTGCTGCGCCGTGCGCAGCAGCACGGGCTGGTGCTCGCCGTCGACCCGCGCACCGGCGAGACCCAGGTGCACGCCGAACTGGCCGACCCGCGCTGGGTGGAGCCGATCGCCGGTACGCCCGCCCACCTGCCGGACGGGCGGGTGCTGGTCGGCGGCGAACTCGCCCACGACGGGTACGACGCGCGGTGTCTCTTCGCCGACGGCACCCTGCTCACCCCGCCCTCGCTCTACGTCCGCCGGGTGGTGGGTCGGCTGGCCACCGGCACCGGACCGGCGGACCTGCTGGTCGAGGCGAGCGACGGCGAGCCGAGCGAGCAGCACCTGTTCCGGGTCCGCACCAGCATCGGCGGCGGGGTCGACGCCCGTCGGCTGACCAGCGACGCGGGCTGGCACCACGGCGCGGTCGGCGGGGACGTGCTGGTCGTCGGCGTCGCCTCGCTCGACCACGCGGGCGTGCGGTGGACCGTCCGGCAGGGCGACCGTGAGGTGGCCGTGCTCCGGTCGTTGGCGGCCACCCCCCGCTACTCCCCGCTGCCGCTGCTGGAACGGGTCACCGACCGGCACCTGCCGTCGGCCGTGCTTTATCCGGACAACCACGTCACCGGCCGACGGCTGCCGGTGCTGCTGGACGTGTACGGCGGGCCGGGGCACCAGGAGGTGGTCGCCGCCCGCGCGGCCTGGCTGGAACGGCAGTGGTGGGCCGACGCCGGCTTCGCGGTGGTGGTGGTCGACAACCGGGGTACGCCCGGCATCGCGCCGTCGTTCGAGAAGGCCATCCACCGGCGGGTCGCCGACGTGATCCTGCTCGACCAGGTGGAGGCGTTGACCGCGCTCGCCGACAAGCACCCGGACCTGGACCTGTCCCGGGTCGGGGTGCGCGGCTGGTCGTTCGGCGGTTGGCTGGCCGGGTTGGCGGTGCTGCGTCACCCGGAGCTGTTCCGGTGCGGGATCGCCGGGGCGCCGGTGACCGACTGGGCTCTCTACGACACCGCGTACACCGAGCGCTATCTCGGCCTGCCCGACGACGGCCCGGACGTGTACGCCCACCACTCGCTGGTGGAGGCGGCCGCCGAGCCGCTCACCGACCCGGCGCAGGCCCGGCCGCTGCTGCTGGTGCACGGCATGGTGGACGACAACGTGGTGGCCGCCCACACGCTGCGGTTCTCGGCCGCGCTGCTGGCCGCCGGCCGACCGCACTCGGTGCTGCCGCTGACCGGCGCGACGCACATGGCCGCCGGTGGACTCGCCGAACGCCTCCTGCGCCTGGAACTCGACTTCCTCCGCACGCACCTGTCGGTGTAAGGAGTCGGTGTAAGGAGGGGTCCCCTGCTAACGCCTCGCGCATAGCAGGGGACCCCTCCTCACACGTCAGGGCTTCACGTGGGCGCTGACGAACGAGGGGTACCCGAACACGCTGGAGACGAAGACGCCGCCCACCTTCGAGCCGTGCACCAGGTACGCCACGTCGACGTAGAGCGGCACCACCGGCGCGTGCTCCCGCATGATCCGCTCGTCGAGCTTCGCCCACTCGGGCCCCTGCGCGGGCGGGGGCAGCGCGAGGATCCGGTCGAACTCGGCGTTGATCGCGGGATGGTGGAAGTACGACTGGTTGCTGTTGCCCGCCGCCCGGATGCTGCGGCCGTCGTAGAGCACCGGCAGGATCGACGCGCCGCTGGGCCAGTCCGCCGCCCACGACCCCAGGTACAGGTCCCAGGGGTTGTCCCGCTTCTTGATCTCGTCGAGCTTGGCGTCGGCCGGGATGGTGCGGATGACGATCCGGAACCCGGCGCGTTCCAGATTGCCCTTGAGCTGCGTCGCCACCTGCTGTTCCTGGGCGCTGTCGGCGACGCCGAGGACCAGTTCCGGGCTCTGCCCGGCGAGCAGTTCCCGTGCCTTCTCCGGGTCACCGGTGGGTCCACCCGGATAGGCGTCGTACGGCCGGTGGCCGATGGTGGCCGGCGGCATCAACGTGGTGGCCGGCGACGCCACGTTCGCCCCGCCGAGCACCTTCACCACGCCCTCGCGGTCGACGGCGTAGTTGAGCGCCTGACGGACCCGCAGGTCGGTGACCCGCTGGTTGTTGATGACCAACTGGTTGGCGCTGGGCGTCGGGGACAACAGGGTCCGGGACCGCAGCGCGGCGTCACCGGCCACCCGGGACACCAGCGAGGGCGGCACGTAGTTCCAGGACAGCGCGCTGCGGTCGGCGCCGTTATCGGCGATCACCCGGTTGGTCGCCGCGTCCGGGGACGGGCCGAAGGTCCAGACGAACCGGTCCGGGTACTGGTGGCGTACCGGGTCGGTGGCCGGGTCCCAGTGCGGGTTGCGCTCCATCACGATCTCGACGCCGGCCCGGAAGCGGGTCACCCTGTACGGCCCGGACGAGAACGGTGCGGCACCGAGGTGGATCCCGGTGTCCCGGTCCGGCGGCAGCGGGGCGCTGCTCGGCAACGACACCGCGTACGGCAGGTCGCAGCGCGCTCTGGCGAACTCGAACCGCAGCGTCCTCTCGTCCGGCGTGGTCAGGCCCGGCGGCAACACGTACCGGCCGGGCTCGAAGCGCCACCTGGTGTCGTACTGCGGCGTGTCGGCCAGCCACTCCTGCAGGTAGGTGGGGCCGCCGGTGAGGGCCGGGTCGAACGAGCGGGCGATGGCGTACCCGATCTCCTTCGCGGTGATCGGTCGCCCGTCCTCGAACCTGACCCCGTCCTTGACGGTGAACTCCCACACCGTGCAGTCGCCGTCGACGTCGCGGCCCGGCGTCTCGGCGAGGTCACCGACCAGGACGAGGTTGCCCTGGCCGTCGTCCTTCCAGGTGGTCAACGAACGCGCGAACAGGGGTGCGGCCATCAGGCCGGCGAACGAGTACGTCCGTTGCGGGTCCAGGTGGGAGATCGGGGTCTCCCGGATGACGGTGATGGTCCCCCCGCCTTGCGCGCCCTCCACCGCCGGGGCGGGCCCCGTCGAGTCCGCCGGATCCGTGGCGATGACCCCGGTGTGCTGCCGCCCGGTGTCCACCGACGGGCCGCCGCCGGTGTTCTCGGTGCACGCGCCCAGCGTCACCACCAGTGCGATCGCGCCGACCGCCGCAACCGCCGTACGTGGTCTCATCTGCTACCTCCTCGGTTGTGGACGGGTCCGTTCCTCGGTGGTGGACGATCCGGCTCAGCCCAGCCGGACCCGTGGGTCGATGGCCGCATAGATCAGGTCCACCAGCACGTTCGCCAGCACCACGAAGACCGCCGAGATCAACACGGTGGCCATGATCATCGGAAGGTCGCCGGCGCGGACCGCCTCGACCGCCGTCCGGCCGAGCCCGTGGATGCCGAAGGTCGTCTCGGTGATCACCGTGCCGCCGAGCGCCGCGCCCACGTCCAGGCCGGCGACGGTCACCACCGGGGTGATCGCCGCGCGGAACGCGTGCCGCCCGTACACCCGCGTCCGGCCCAGTCCCTTGGCCCGCGCGGTGCGGACGAAGTCCTCGCCCAACGTCTCCACCATCTGCGCGCGGAACAGCCGGGCATAGATCGCGGAGAACAGGAAGGCCAACGACACCCAGGCGAGCACCAGCCCACCGGCCCAGCGCACCGGATCGTCGAACGGCGACGTGTAGCTGGGCACCGGCAGCCAACCCAGCGTGTAGACGAAGACCAGCAACAGCACCGCGCCGACGACGTACACCTGCGTCGAGGCACCGGCCAGCGCGAAGCCGATGGCGGCCCGGTCCAGCCAGGTGCCCCGGTGGAGGGCGGAGAGCATGCCCAGGCCCACCCCGAACAGCAGCCACAGCACCGCCGCCGGGACGACGATGCTCACCGTCACCGGCAGCACCCGGGCGATGGTGTCGGTCACCGCCTCGTTGTTCACGTACGACCAGCCCAGGCAGGGCGCGTCGCACCGACCGCCCTGGGCGTCGCCCAGGTCGCGACCGACGAAGACGCCCTTCACGTATCCCGCGTACTGGCTGACCAGCGGGTCGCGCAGGCCCCACTCCTGCCGTACCCGCTCTAGGCGCTCCGGGTCGCAGTTCTTCGGGCACATGCCGGTGACCGGGTCGCGGGGCAGGGCGAAGAACATCAGGAACGTCAGCACGCTGACCGCGAAGAGGGTGAGCACCGCGGAGAGGACCCGCCCGACCAGGAATCTCAGCATCGCGAGGCGGTCCCCTACCGCGCCGACCTCGGGTCGAGCGCGTCACGCAGCGCGTCCCCGAACAGGTTGAAGGCGAGTACGAGCGCGAAGATCGTGACGCCGGGGAAGAAGACGAACGCCGGATCGGTCTGCAAATAGTCCAGGCTCTGGTAGATCATCCGGCCGAAGCTCGGCGTCTCCTCGGTCAGTCCCACCCCGATGAAGGACAGCGCCGCCTCACTGGTGACGAACTGCGGCACGGCGAGCGAGAACGACACCAGGATCGGCGCCCAGGTGTTCGGCAGCAACTGCCGGAACAGCAGGTGCCCCAGCCCCGCCCCGCTGGCCCGGGCCGCCGCCACGAACTCCCGCTCGCGCAACGCGACCACCTGCCCACGGACCAGTCGTGCGGTGGTGGTCCAGCCGAAGGCGGCGAAGATCCCGATCAGCATCGCCACCCCGAAGGCCGGCGGCACCGCCTCCCGTGGCCCGTAGAACCGCAGCGTCAGCGTCGGGGCCAGGGCGAGCGCGACGACCAGGAAGGGCATCGCCAGCGTCAGGTCCGTGAACCACCCGACGAGCGCGTCCGGCCACCCGCCGAGGTACCCGGCGAGCGCGCCGAGCACCACGCCGACCACGGAGGTGAGCGACGCCGCCGTGACGGCGACGAGCAGCGAGGTACGCAGGCCGTACACCAGGCGGATGAAGACGTCCCGCCCCAACCCGGGTTCCAGGCCGAAGAAGTGGTCCCCGGAGACCCCACCGGCGTAGCCGAGCGGCATCCCGTACCCGTCCAGCTTGTGCTGGAACTGGTCGCGCGGGCCGATCCCGTAGACCGACTCGATGACCGGTGCGCCGAGCGCCACCAGCACGAACAGGACCAACAGCGCCCCGCTGGCCCGCGCGGTGCGGTCCCGGCGCAGCCGCCACGCGGCCGACCGCCCCGGCGACCGGCCGACGATCCCCGTGGTCATGTCGCGGGGTCCGGGAAATGGCAGGCGACGGCCTGGGGTGCGCCGTCGCGCCGGACCAGGGCCGGGTCCTCCACGGCGCACCGGTCCCGGGCCGTGGGGCAGCGGGTGCGGAACCGGCAGCCGGAGGGTGGGTCGAGCGGTGCGGGCGGCTCGCCGGTGAGCCGGACACGTGCGGCCGGACCGAGGCGGGTCGGGCCGAGTCGGATCGGGCCGAGTCGGACCGGACCGAGGCGGGTCGGGTCCGGCACCGCCGACAGCAACGCCCGGGTGTACGGGTGCCGGGGTCGCCGGTAGACGTCGTCCCGGTCGCCGGTCTCGACGATCCGGCCCAGGTACATCACCGCGACCCGTTGGCAGAGGTGCCGGACCACGGCCAGGTCGTGGGCGATGAGGACGAAGGCCAGCCCCAGCTCGCGCCGCAGGTCCCGGAGCAGGTTGACCACCTGGGCCTGGATCGACACGTCCAGCGCCGAGACCGGCTCGTCGGCGACCACCAGGCGGGGAGCGGTGGCCAGGGCCCGGGCGATGCCGACCCGTTGCCGCTGGCCGCCGGAGAACTCGTGCGGATACCGGTGACGGTGCGCGGGGTCGAGCCCCACCAACTCCATCAGTTCACGGACCCGGGCGTCGGTCCCGCCGGGCGGCACGATGCCGTTGACCTGCAACGGCGTCGCGATGATCCGCCCGACCGGGTGGCGGGGGTTCAACGACGCGTACGGGTCCTGGAAGATGATCTGAAGGTGGGGGCGCAGCAGACGCAGATCACGTCGCGAGGCGTGGGTGATGTCCTGACCGGCGAACTCGATGCGCCCGCCGGTCGGCTCCAGCAACCGCACCAGCATCCGACCGGTGGTGGTCTTGCCGCAGCCGGACTCGCCCACCAGGCCGAGCGTCTCGCCGGGGCGTACCTCGAAGTCCAGCCCGTCCACCGCCCGCACCAGACCGGCCCGACGCAGGCCGCCGCGCACCGGGAAGTGCTTGGTCAGGCCGCGTACCCGCAGTAACGGGTCGGCGGCGGCGACCGCCCGCGTCACCGGATCGGCCCCGTCCGGACGACGTGCTCGGCGTGGTGGCGGGCGCGCTCCTCGTCGCTCAGGTGACAGGCCGACCGGTGGCCGGCGGCCTCGGGACGTGGCTCGGGCCGCTCGGTGCGGCACCGCTCGCCGACCCGCGCGGCGTACCCGCAGCGCGGGTGGAAGGGACAGCCGGGCGGCACGTCGACCAGGCTCGGCGGATGACCCGGGACGGGGGTCAGGTCCGCGTCCGCGTCGCCGTGCAACGACGGCACGCCGCCGAGCAACCCCCAGGTGTACGGGTGCCTCGGCCGGCGTAGCACCTGTTCGACGGCGCCCTGCTCGACGGCGCGGCCGGCGTACATCACCAGCACCTCGTCGGCGATCTGGCCGACCACGCCGAGGTCATGGGTGATCAGGAGGATCGCGGTGCCGGACTCGGCCTGCAGGTCGGCCAGCAGTTCCAGGATCTGCGCCTGCACGGTGCCGTCCAGCGCGCTTGTCGGTTCGTCGGCGACGAGCAGGGCGGGCTCGTTCACCAGCGCCATCGCGATCATCGCCCGCTGCCGCATCCCGCCGGAGAACTCGTGCGGGTACTGGTCGAACCGCCGCTCCGGTGGCGCGATGCCGACCCGGTCGAGCATCTCCACCACCCGCCGCCGCGTCTCGGCGCGCCCGGCCCGGGGATGGTGCACCCGGTACGCCTCGGCGATCTGGCGGCCCACCCGTTGATAGGGGTGCAATGCGGAGAGCGGGTCCTGGAAGACCATCGCCATGTCCCGGCCGCGCAGCCGGCGTACCTCCGTCTCCGGACGGCCGACGAGCGGACGCCCACCGACGGTGATCCGTCCGGTGACGGTGGACCGTCGCGGGTCGTGCAGGCCGAGGACCGCCAGCGCGGCGGCGCTCTTGCCCGAGCCGGACTCACCGACGACGGCGAGCGTGCGGCCGCGCGCGACCGAGAGGGAGACCCCGTCGACGGCGCGCACCTTACCGTCCGTGGCGGTGAAGCTGACGCGCAGGTCGTCCACTCGCAGGTAAGGGTCCACGACCGCCTCCCTCCGCATCCGCCGGAGGGAAACTACAGCAGACGTACGACAGTGAAAGTAAGCTCCACGGTCCACCGGTCCGGCAGGTGCCGTCCGTCCGACGGATGTCGGCCGGCTGGCCTAGGGTCGGTCCATGAGCGAGCACGACGGAGTGCGGGGATGATCGAGTTCGACGCGGCCGAGGTCGCCGTGCAGGCAGCGCTGGACGCGGGCGCCCGGTACGCGGACGCCCGCGTGATGCACCGGCGCTACGAGTCGATGACGGCCCGCAACGGCGAGGTGGAGGCGTTGACCCAGGACGAGAGCATCGGGCTGGGCGTACGCGCGCTGGTCGGGTCGAGCTGGGGCTTCCACGCCGTACCCGACGTCTCCGACGCGACCGCCCGCGACGCCGGCCGACGGGCGGCGCGGATCGCCGCGGCGAGCGCCCGGGTGCCCGGTCCCCCGGTGGACCTGGTGCCGTCGACGCCGACGACGGCGAGCTGGGCCTCGCGCTGCGAGGTGGATCCGCTCGGCGTCTCGCTGGCCGACAAGGGCGACCTGCTGGTGGCCGCGACCCGCACGATGGCCGACCACGGCGCCGACCTGACCGAGGGCCTCTATCAGGTCTGGGACACCTCGAAGTGGTTCGTGTCCAGCGAGGGCCACCGCATCGACCAGCACATCCGCGAGTGCGGCGCGGGCATCTCGGCCACCTCCATCGGCGACGGCGAGACGCAGCGGCGGTCCTGGCCGAGCTATCGCGGGCAGTACGGCACCACCGGCTGGGAGCTGGTCGACTCGCTGGAGCTGACCGCCCACGCGGCCCGCATCGCGGAGGAGTCCCGGGCGCTGCTGACCGCGCCGCTCTGCCCGGCCGGCGAGACCGACCTGATCCTCGGCGGCGAGCAGTTGGCGCTCCAGATCCACGAGTCGGTCGGGCACGCCATCGAGCTGGACCGCATCCTCGGCTGGGAGGCGGCCTTCGCCGGCACGTCCTGGCTGGACCTCGACCGGCTCGGCTCGCTGCGGTACGGATCCGACCTGATGAACATCACCATCGACCCGACCATCCCCGGCGCGCTGGGCAGCTTCGGCTACGACGACGAGGGCTCACCGGCGGTCCGGCGGGACGCGGTCCGCGAGGGACGGTGGGTGGGCGTGCTGGCCGGCCGGGACTCGGCCGCCGTCGCGGGCCTGGACTACGGCGGCAGCGTACGCGCCGACGGCTGGGCCCGGCTGCCGATGGTGCGGATGACCAACGTGGGCCTGGAGCCCGGCCCGCACACCCTGGAGGAGATCGTCGCCGCCACCGACGAGGGAGTGCTGATGGACATCAACCGCTCCTGGTCGATCGACGACAAGCGGCTGAACTTCCAGTTCGGCTGCGAGATCGGCTGGGAGATCCGCAACGGCCGACGCGGGCGGATGGTCCGCAACCCCACGTACACCGGCATCGGGCCGCAGTTCTGGCGCTCGATGGACATGCTCTCCTCCGAGATCGTCTCGTGGGGCACGCCGAACTGCGGCAAGGGCCAGCCGGGCCAGATCGGCCACACCGGCCATCCGGCGGCACCGGCCCGTTTCCGCGGCGTCCGGGTAGGTGTGCACGCATGAGCGAGCGCAGCGAGCGAATCATCAGGCCCAGCACGAATGGCGGCACGCAGCGAAGCGGAGTGACGTCATGAGCGAGCGCAGCGAGCGAATCATCCGGCTCAGCCGAAATGGCGGCACGCAGCGAAGCGGAGTGACGTCATGAGCGAGGTGGAGCTGGCCGGGCGGGTGGTGGAACTGGTCGCCCGGCTGGGCGGGGCGGACGCCCAGGCCGAGGTGACGGTGACCCGGGGCGAGCTGGCGTTGACCCGGTTCGCCAACTCGGCGATCCACCAGAACGTCGCTGAGTCCGTCGTGGAGGTCCGGCTGCGGCTGCACCTCGGTGGGCGTACCGCCACCGGGGTGGGCAGCGTGGTCAGCGCCGACGGGCTCCGCGCGCTGGTGGAGCGGGTGGTGGCGGCGACCCGCTTCACCCCGCCCGACCGGGGTTGGCCCGGCCTGACCCCGCCGACCGAGATGCCGCCACCGGCGCTCTGGGACGTTGCCACCGCCGACGCCGGTCCGGACGAGCGGGCCGCCCTGGTGCGGGACTTCGTCGACGCGGCCGACGGGTTGGAGACGGCCGGCTACTGCCGCACCACGTCCCGGTCGGTGGCGTTCGCCAACTCCGCCGGGCACTCGGCGCAGGGCCGCACGGCCGAGGCCGCGATGGACGGAATCGCCCGGGCCGGTGGCGCGGACGGGGTGGCCAGGAACAGCGTCGAACGGCTCGCCGACCTCGACGGCGCCGCTCTCGGGCGGCACGCCGCCGCGAAGGCCCGGGCGGCCGTCGACCCGATCGAGTTGGCGCCGGGGCGCTACCCGGTGGTGTTGGAGCCGGCTGCGGTGGCGGACCTGCTGCAGAACCTCGCCTGGTACGGCTTCAACGGCAAGCGGTACGCCGAGCGGCAGTCGTTCGCCGAGCCCGGAGCCGCCCAGCTCGATCCGGCGGTGACGCTCGTCGACGATCCGCTCGGTGCCACCGCGTTGCCGTTCGACCTGGAGGGCACGCCGACCGGGGCGGTGACCCTGGTGGACGCGGGCACCACCACGGCGGTGGCGCACGACCGGCGCAGTGCCGCCGAGTCGGGCACCACCTCGACCGGTCATGCCGCGCCCGGCAGCGCCACCTTCGGCCCGATGCCGCGCAACCTGCGGCTGGTCCCGTCCGGTCGCGCCGAGGCGGTGGCGGCGGTCGGGGCGACGGCGCCGCCGACCGGGGCGGTGGTGGACGCCGACACCGCGGCTCTGGTCTCCCGGATGGGGCGTGGGCTGCTGGTCAGCGACCTCTGGTACACCCGGGTGCTCGATCCGAAGAGTCTCGTGGTGACCGGGCTGACCCGCAACGGGCTCTGGCTGGTCGAAGACGGGCAGGTCATCGGCGCGGTCCGCGACCTGCGCTTCACCGAGTCGTATCCCCGGGCGCTGGCGCCGGGCGGGGTGCTGGAGGTGGGCCGCCGGGCGGTACGCCAGCCGGACCGGTACGACGGTGTCTGGTGGGAGGCGCCGTCGCTGCGACTGGCCGCGTGGAACTTCACCGGCGGGGCGTCCGGCTGACCAGCTCATCGACCGTTTGTCGATCTTTTTCGGACGCTCACATATTGATCATGGCGAGAGACTTTCCAAAGTTCGGGACACACGGGACACTGCCTTGCGCGGACGGCCCGCCTAGATCGGCGTAACGTGTGTCACTTAGCTGCGCCGACAAACCCGGTGCGGTCGTTGGTGTGCGCATGACGTGGCACGTGGGCGCGGGATGACCGGTCCGCCTGCCGACCGGAAGTGTTCCGCCGCCCGTGACAGGGCCCCGTCAGGGAGACGACGCGAATGACATCATCGGCAACGAAACCGAAACCGCGGGGGGCGCGGGCACGTGCCGCCATCGCGGCGAAGACGTTGCGTACGGACCGTTGGTGGCTCGCGCCACTGATCACCGTCATCGGGCTCGGTGCGTGGATCACGTACGCGACGGTCCGGGTCTTCATGCACCGGTGGTACTGGGTCGAGGAGTACCACTACCTCACCCCGTTCTACTCCCCCTGCGTGACCGACCGGTGCATTCCCGAGGCGTCGCACTTCGGGCAGTACCTGCCCGGCTGGTGGATCATCCCGGACGCCGCGTTCACCCTGCCGTTCCTGCTGCTGTTCCGGCTCACCTGCTACTACTACCGCAAGGCGTACTACCGGTCGTTCTGGCTCTCGCCGCCGGCCTGCGCGGTGCCCGACGGTCACGCCAGCTACGGCGGCGAGACCCGGTTCCCACTGATCGTGCAGAACTCGCACCGGTACTTCTTCTACTTCGCCGCGATCATCTCGTTGATCAACACCTGGGACGCGATCGCCGCCTTCCGCAGTCCCGACGGCTTCGGCTTCGGCCTGGGCAACCTGATCCTGGTCGGCAACGTGGTGATGCTCTGGGCGTACACCATCTCCTGCCACTCCTGCCGGCACATCATCGGCGGACGGCTCAAGCACTTCTCCAAGCATCCGGTCCGCTACCGGGCCTGGGGCTTCGTCTCCTGGCTGAACGTCCGGCACATGCAGCTCGCCTGGATCACCCTCGGCACGTTGGCGCTGACCGACTTCTATGTCATGTCGATCGCCGCCGGGTGGATCTCCGACCTGCGGTTCATCAACTAAGGGCCCCCGACATGACCAATCCTCAGCACGGACCGAGCACCACCACCCGCATCGAGCGACACCACTACGACGTCGTCGTGATCGGGGCCGGCGGCGCCGGCCTGCGCGCGGCGATCGAGGCGCGGCTGGCCGGCAAGAAGACCGCCATCATATCCAAGTCGCTGTTCGGCAAGGCGCACACGGTGATGGCCGAGGGCGGCGCCGCGGCGGCCATGGGGAACGTGAACAGCCGGGACAACTGGCAGGTGCACTTCCGGGACACCATGCGCGGCGGCAAGTTCCTGAACAACTTCCGGATGGCGGAGCTGCACGCGAAGGAGTCGCCGCAACGGATCTGGGAGCTGGAGACGTACGGGGCGCTCTTCGACCGTACGAAGGACGGCAAGATCTCGCAGCGCAACTTCGGCGGCCACGAGTACCCCCGGTTGGCGCATGTCGGCGACCGGACCGGCCTGGAGTTGATCCGCACCCTCCAGCAGAAGATCGTCTCGTTGCAGCAGGAGGACAAGCGCGACCACGGCTCGTACGACGCCCGGATCAAGGTCTTCGCCGAGACCACGATCACCGAGCTGCTGCTCGACGGTGACCGGGTCTCCGGCGCCTTCGGCTACTACCGGGAGTCCGGGGAGTTCGTCCTCTTCGAGGCGCCCGCCGTGGTGCTCGCCACCGGCGGCGTCGGTCGGTCCTACAAGGTCACCTCGAACTCGTGGGAGTACACCGGAGACGGTCACGCGTTGGCGCTGCGGGCCGGGGCGACCCTGATCAACATGGAGTTCCTCCAGTTCCACCCCACCGGCATGGTCTGGCCGGTCTCGGTCAAGGGCATCCTGGTCACCGAGTCGGTACGCGGTGACGGTGGCGTGCTCAAGAACTCCGAGGGCAAGCGGTTCATGTTCAACTACGTCCCCGACGTCTTCCGCAAGCAGTACGCGGAGACCGAGGAGGAGGCGGACCGCTGGTACGACGACCCGGACAACAATCGGCGTCCGCCGGAGCTGCTACCCCGCGACGAGGTGGCCCGAGCGATCAACACCGAGGTCAAGGAGGGTCGGGGCACCCCGGCCGGCGGCGTCTATCTGGACATCGCCTCCCGGTTGCCGGCCGAGGAGATCCGTCGCCGCCTGCCGTCGATGCACCACCAGTTCAAGGGACTGGCCGACGTCGACATCACCAAGGAGCCGATGGAGGTCGGCCCGACCTGCCACTACGTGATGGGCGGCATCGAGGTCGACCCGGACAGCGGTGCCGCGTACGGCTCGGTGCGGGGCCTCTTCGCCGCCGGTGAGGTCTCCGGCGGCATGCACGGCTCGAACCGGCTGGGCGGCAACTCCCTCTCCGACCTGCTGGTCTTCGGCAAGCGCGCGGGTGGTCACGCGGCCACCTACGTGGACCAGCTCGGCGGGCGACCCCGGGTGGCCGTGGAGGCGGTGGAGACCGCGGTGGAGACCGCCCTGGCCCCGCTGCAGCGGGACACCGGCGAGAACCCGTACACCCTGCAGCAGGACCTCCAGGCGGTGATGGGAGATTTAGTCGGAATCATCCGGCGGGAGGCCGAGCTGGAGGACGCGCTGGTCCGGCTGGCCGAGCTGCGCGAGCGGGTGGCGAAGGTCAGCGCCGTCGGCGGCCGGCGTTACAACCCCGGCTGGCACCTCGCACTGGACCTGCGCAACATGCTGGTCGTGTCGGAGTGCACCGCCAAGGCGGCGCTGGAGCGCCGGGAGTCGCGCGGCGGTCACACCCGTGAGGACCACCCGACCATGGATCCGCAGTGGCGACGGGTCAACCTGGTCTGCTCGTTGGAGGGCGACACCGTCCGGCTGGACCGCAAGCCGCTGCCGAAGATGCGGACCGAGCTGCTCGGCCTCTTCGACCGCACCGAGCTGTCCAAGTACCTGACCGACGAGGAGTTGGCCGAGTTCGACGCCGTCGCCGCCGCTGACGCTGCCGGGAAGGAGAGCTGAGAGATGGGTACGAAGCGCAACTTCCGGATCTGGCGGGGTGACGCCGACGGGGGCGACCTGACGGACTACGCCGTGGAGGTGAACGAGGGCGAGGTGGTCCTCGACGTGCTCCACCGGTTGCAGGCGACCGACGCGCCCGACCTGGCGTGCCGGTGGAACTGCAAGGCGGGCAAGTGCGGCTCCTGTTCGATGGAGATCAACGGGATGCCGAAGCTCAGCTGCATGACCCGGATGTCGACGTTCGAGGAGAACGAGACGGTCACGGTGACGCCGCTGCGCACCTTCCCGGTGATCCGGGACCTGGTCACCGACGTGTCGTTCAACTACGAGAAGGCGCGGGAGACCCCGGCCTTCGCTCCCCCGGCCGACCTGGCCCCCGGCGACTACCGGATGCAGCAGGTCGACGTGGAGCGCTCGCAGGAGTTCCGCAAGTGCATCGAGTGCTTCCTGTGCCAGAACGTCTGCCACGTGATCCGTGACCACGACGAGAACAAGCCAGCGTTCTCCGGTCCGCGGTACTTCATCCGGGCCGCCGAGCTGGACATGCACCCGCTGGACGCCAAGACCGACCGCAAGGAGTACGCGCAGGCGGAACAGGGTCTCGGATTCTGCAACATCACCAAGTGCTGCACCGAGGTCTGCCCCGAGCACATCAAGATCACCGACAATGGGATCATCCCCATGAAGGAACGGGTCGTCGACCGCAGGTACGATCCACTTGTATGGCTCGGTAGCAAGATCTTCCGGAGGGGTCAGGTGCCTCAGACCAGCGTGACCAGCGACCACACCCCGGGCGCCGTGCGCTCCAGCGCCGGCGGCCACGGCGTGCACTCGCACGCGGGCGGCTCCCACGACGCCGACGCTGAGGTGCAGGCCCAGCAGGGCGTCAACTGGCACCGTGAGGTGCCCCGGCCGACCGCCCCGGCGGTCGACTCGAGCGGCAAGCTGCCGCTGACGGAGCTCACCTTCGACCGGGCGGCGGCACCCTCGCCCTTCGGCGACGACGTGACCTTCCCGCTGCCCCCGGAGCACCTCAACTTCGCGCACCCGGAGCAGGACGACAAGAAGCACTGACACCCGTTTCGACCGGGGGCCGTGGCATCCGCCACGGCCCCCGGTTCGTTTCCGGCGCCTGGGCCGCGCGGATCGCCGCGTCGACGGCCGGGGCCCGGAGGCGGTTCAGATCGCGTGCTCGGCGCCGACCTGGGCCGGAACGCGCTTCGCTATCCGCAGGTTCAGTTTCCACGCGGCCCGCTGGGCCAGGCTGAGCGCCTCCTCGGCGCTGGCGGCGCTCGCCCGCACCTGTGCGACCCGGGAACCCGAGTCGGAGAGCAACTCCACCGGGGCACCGACCTGGACCAGCGCGGTGACCTCGACCGACGGCCCCAGGGCCCGGGCGTCCTCGACCCCGTCCAGCCCGGCGAAGATCCCCGCCTCCGGCGCGGTCACGAACCAGATCGCCTCGCTGGTGCCGCTCGGCGCGGCGTTGCGCAGCCGCTCCTGCACCGGCTCGCCGAGCACCAGGTCGATCGAGGCCGCCGACAGGTCCACCCCGCTGACGATCGACGCCATCTGCCCGATGTCGTCACCGCCGAGACGGGCGTTGACCTCCACGATCCGGGGCCCGTCCGAGGTCAGGACGACCTCGGTGTGGGCGGGTCCGTCGGTGAAGCCGAGGGCGTCGAGCATCCGGACCACGTACGAGCGGACCACCTCGGCCTCCGCGTCGGGGATCTGCGCCGGCACCACGTGCCCGAGCTCGACGAACGTCTCCGGGTGGGAGAACTTCTGCGTGATCGCGAGCACCGAGGTGACTCCGTGCTGACTGATCGACTCGACGCTGAACTGCGGCCCGGACAGGAAGGGCTCCACGATCACGCGGCGGTTGGCGCGATCGGGATCGATCGGTGACTCCTGGTCGGACGCCCGTCGTAGCGCCGCTTCCAGGTCACTGTCCCGGGTCACCTTCGACACGCCCAGGCTTCCGCAACCGGCGGCCGGCTTCACGATCCAGGCGGCCTCCGGGTGCCCCGCGCCCACGATCGCGGCCAACTCGGCGGGGCTCTCCACGGTGCGTGCCCGGACCGTCTCGACACCGGCCTCGGCCAGATGCGTCCGCATCGACTCCTTGTCCACGATGCGCCGGACCACCGAGAGCGGCGGTACACCGGGCAGGTCGAGTGCCGTGGCGATGCGCGCCGCCAGCACGGTGAGCGGTTCACCGAGGCAGGCGACGGCGTCGAACGGGTCGACCCCGTGGATGGTCCGGACCATCTCGACGACCAGGTCGTCGGGCTCGTCACCCTGGATCGCGAGGACGCGCGCGTGGTGTCCGAGGCTGCCGAACCAGGTCAAAAGTTCACGGGAGGTGACGAACGTCGTCCGGGTCTCCGGACGGTGCGCCAGGAACGCGCCGTTGCCGCCACCCACCAGGAGGACATGAGAGGGTCGTCCGCTCATCACTGCTCCGCATGCTCTCGGCTACCGGGAGTCACAGTCTCCTCACTGGCACCGCTCGACACCATCGTCTGTCCATCGGTAACACGCGACGCGTACGGCGGGTTACCTGTCGGGCGTCGGCCCGTCGGGCGGGGCGCCGGCCGACTCGAGCAACGGGCGCAGTGCGGCGACGATGGGGGCATCGGCGGGCAGCCAGGTGACGGTGTTCAACTCGGCGGCGGAGAGCCAGCGCATCCCGGAGTGTTCCAGCGCCTGCGGTCGGTCACCGTGCAGCAGGCGGGCCGCGTACACCTTGAGCACCGAACGGCCGTGCGCCATCCGGACGCTGCGGCCGACCCGGTCGCCGATCTCGACGCGTACGCCCAGCTCCTCGGCGCACTCCCGGGCCAACGCCGCCGTCTCGCTCTCCCCCGGCTCCACCTTGCCGCCAGGGAACTCCCACATGCCGGCGACCTCGGGTGGAGCCGACCGGGCACAGGCCAGCACTCGCCCGTCCTCGATGATGGCCGCCCCGACGATCACCTTCGGGTCCCTGCGGGCTGCCTGCCCGCCACCATTAGCCCGTTCGGTCCGCACGGGCGTCCAGCGTGCCAGATCAATCGGCGGTTTGGGTAGCTTGGTCGACCGTCAGGGCAGGAATCCCAAGAAGTGTGGGCGTGGACACACCATCCGAGTGACGTAAGACTAGAGGCACCGACAAGACACGGGGCGGCGACGATTTGGCCACAAGCCGGCAACGAAGCCTGGGAGGTGCGGTGATGCGTGCGCTGTTCGGCGGTCGAGCAAAGCACGACTACCTCAGCGACGCCCTCACCCTACTCAACGGGTGGACGCGCGAGGGCGACCAGATTCGGCGCACTCTGGTCATAGACGACACGCAGCACGCGGCCCTGACCGAACGGGTCAAGGTGGTCGCGGACGCGCTGCACCTACGACCGGAGATCAGCCGACGGGCCGACCACACCCAGATCCGGGTCGGGCACCACGACGAGCCCCTCACCGAGGGTGAGGTGCTGTTGGCCGCCCGGATCGAGGACGCCTACCGTGCGGTGGCGGAGCCGGGCGAGGACCGCCTGGGTTGACCGGCGGCCCCCGACACCCCGCTCAGACCTTGGCATCCTGCGGGTACGTCCGCAGCTCGACCGAGTTGCCGTCCGGATCACGGACGTAGACCGATACCGCGTCGCCACGCGCACCGAACCGGCCGACCGGGCCTTCGACAATCGTGAAGACGCCGGAGTCGATCACCTGCTGCCAGTCCAGCGGAGCCACGACCAGGCAGAAGTGATCGACGTTGGCGCCGCCCCGGTCCTGCCGGACCAGGTCGATGATGGTCTCCGGGCTGACCCGGACGGACGGGAACGGCACCTGCCCGGCCCGCCACTGCGCGACCCGGACCGGGGCCAGGCCGAGCACCCCGCAGTAGAAGTCGAGGGAGCGCTCGACGTCGGCCACGTTGAGCACCACATGGTCGAAGCCGGTGACCCGCACCTGGTGCGTGGCGTCGGCCGGGGTGGAAGAAGTCGTGTTCATGCCCTTCACGATGCGCCGACCGGCCAGACCGACCAAGAGCCGATCGGAATCCCATCGTTGCGTCCTGGTCAACGATGGGAATCGGACGTGCTGGAGCGGTACGAGATCGAGACCTTCCTGACCCTCGCCGAGGAGTTGCACTTCGGCCGGACGGCCGAACGCCTGCGGGTCAGCACCGGTCGGGTCAGCCACGTGGTCAAGAAGCTGGAGCACCGGATCGGCGCGCCGCTGTTCGCCCGTACCAGCCGGGTCGTGCGGCTCACCCCGATCGGCCGACGGCTCGCCGAGGACCTGACGCCGCTGGTCGCCGGCATGGACGAGGCGGTACGCCGGGCCACCGAGTCGGGACGCGGCACGAGTGGTCGGCTGACGGTCGCGTTCCTCGGCGAGTGGACCGCGCCCGTCCTGCTCAGGGCCGTCGAGGTGTTCACCCGACGACATCCGGAGTGCCGGGTCGAGGTACGCGAAGTGCAACTGCACAACTCCCGGCAGAGCCTGCTGGACGGCTCGATCGACATCCTCGTCGCCGCGTACCCGTTCGACGGGATGGCCTGCGGACCGCCACTGCTCACCGAGTCCCGGCTGCTCGCGGTCGCCGCGACACACCCGCTGGCCGGCGCCGGGTCCGTCTCCGTCGAGGTGCTGGCCGACCACCCGGTCGTCCAGTACCCGGCGGTCACGTCGGCGGCGTTCAAGCGCGACCGTACGCCGGAGCACACCCCGGCCGGTCGCCCGGTGCCGAAGGGGCCATCCGGCGCCACCTTCTCCGAGATGCTGACCCTGGTGGCGATGGGCCGGGGCGTGCTGCCGGTGGGCGAGCACACCCGGCGCTACTACCCGCGCCCCGACGTGGCGTACGTGCCGATCGCCGACGCACCACCGATCCTGCGCGGACTGGTCTGGCTGGAGAGCAACACCACCACCCGGGTCCGCGAGTTCGTCCGCGCCGCCGACGACGCCGACCGGGACGCCCCGACGGGCTGACCTGGCGGATCTTGTGGTTGGCGTCGGCCACCTACCGTGGAGTACATGACGAACGCGACGTACGACCGCAAGGAGCAGTTCCAGCAGATTCAAAGTGGCCTGCTCGACGGGGAACAGATCATCGCCGTCTACGACGCCGTCGGCACCGGCACCGGGTTCATCGGGCTGACGGATCGACGCGTGATCATCCAGGACCGTTCGTTCATCGGCAAGAAGTACGCGATCACCAGCATCCCGTACTCGAAGATCACCAGCGTGAGCGTGGTCAGCAACAAGTCCTGGGGCGGCTCGTTCTTCTCCACCGGCGCCATCGCCATCCACGTCGGCACGCACACCTACGAGGTGGAGTTCCGGGGCGACCAGAAGAGCCACCACGTGCACAACGTGATCCTGCACTACATCAGCTGACCAGCCCCAGTTCGCGCAGGGCGTCACCGAACGACGCCACCCGGGCGATCGGCTGCCAGCCCTCCGGCACCAGCGGGTCGATCCGGCAGCCGTCCCGGCCGGCCGCCCACCCGCAGTGTCTGCGACAGTGCGTGGGCCAGGCGTACCAGGTCCGCCAGGCGCGGCACGTCCGGACGGCGGACGACAACGATCAGCCGGGCACCCGGGCCGCCCGGCAGCGGCGGAGGACACGAACCGTCGCTCCAGGTCCGTCCCGCAGCGCCACGTCGAGGGTTCGGCCGCCGTCGGTGAGGTGTCCGGGGCGTACGCCGAAACGGGTGGCCCGGTCCACGAGCCGGTAGGGGCCGTCGAGCCGGTGGCCGGGCTGCTCGTCGGCCTACTGCGCGCGAGCGGATCGCTCGATTCAGGATCGAGTGGTATCCGAGCGGGACGTCAACCACTCGATCCAGGATCGAGCGTGATCTTCGGTCGCCCTGGTTCAGGGGAACAAGGGCTAGCCGCTCAAGCGCGGACTGGGGCCACTCGCATCCACACTTCCCGTGAAAACCCGTTGCCGCGTCGCATCGACGCCTGTTGGCTGAACCTCAGCCGATCGAAGGGAGCGACCGACATGAGGTACGCCACGACGCACGTTCAGCGACCCACAGTCACCGACTCCGTCGAAACGAGGCTTCGTGAGTACGTGGTTTCCCACGATCGAGGTGCCGCACGGCGCCACTAGCACCACCGGAGGCCGCTGATGTCGGTCTTCGACGACCCGGGGCACTTCGGCCGGTTCTGGGCCGGCACCTACGACCTGCCCGGTGGCCTGCCCGACCCGATGCCGGCCGCCGCGTTCCTGGCCGATCTGGCCGGTGACGGTCGGGCGTTGGAACTCGCCATCGGCACCGGCCGGGTGGCTCTCCCGCTCGCCGCGCACGGCTGTGCCGTCGAGGGGGTGGAGGCGTCACCCGAGATGGTCGCGAAACTGCGCGGCAAGCCGGGCGGCGCGGACATCCCCGTGTCCATCGGCGACATGGCGGACGTACCCGGGGTCACCGGGCCGTACCGGCTGGTGTTCCTGGTCTTCAACACGCTGTTCAACCTCACCCGCGAGGAGCGGCAGGCAGACTGCTTCCGCAACGTCGCGCGGGTGCTGGAGCCGGGTGGGGCGTTCGTCATCGAGACGTACGTGCCGGACCCGGCGGACATCGACCGGGACGAGCAGGTCCGGCCCTGGTCGATGACCGAGGACTCGGTCGCCATCCGGCTGCACCGGTACGACCGTGAGGCGCAGACGTTCCTCCGGCAGACCGTCACCTTCGACGGCACCGGGGTACACCTGCACCCGTTCGCCATGCGGTACATGTGGCCGGAGCAGATCGACGAGATGGCGGCACAGGCCGGGTTCCGCCTCGCCGAACGGTACGCCGACTGGGACCGCTCGGCGTTCGGGGTGGACAGCACCTCGCACGTCTCCGTCTACCGGCTCGGCTGACGACCGGTGCGGGCACGGAACGGCCATCATGCCGCGTCGTGCCCGCACCACCCACCGGGCCGAGCAAATACGACTGAGGCCGACCCGGTGCCGACACGGCCCGGCGATCCATACGACCCGCGATCCATACGGCCCGGCGATCCATACGGCCCGACGATCCAAACGGCCCGGCGATCCATACGGCCCGGCGTCGATACGGTCCGGCGATCTTTACGGCCAGATGCCGACGCGGCTCGGTGCCGGCAATCTATGCGGCCAGATGCCGACGCGGCCCGGTGCCGGTGTTCCCTGCGGGGCCAGCGCGGTGCCGGGCCCGGCAAGTCAACGCCTGCGGCCCCTGTCGAGCTGAACCGTTCAGCTCATCACCCAGGCTGGCGACTCGCACCGAGCGGGCCGGTCGGTGATCCGTTTGCGCCATCAGCTCGACAGCGCCCACACCCCTGTACCGGCGCGGTCATCCCCCTGCACCAGCCGCGCTCCGCACCAGCCATCCACGTACCGGCCATCCGCATGCCGGCCACAAACGTCCCGGCCACAAACGTCCCGGCCACAAACGTCCGGGCCACTCACGTCCCGGCCACAAACGTCCGGGCCACTCACGTCCCGGCCACAAACGTCCGGGCCACTCACGTCCCGGCCACAAACGTCCGGGCCACGACGCCACGGGCACCAGCACCGGCGCGGGGAGTGGCCTCGCCACGGGCTGGGATAATCGATCACATGCCGATCCGTACCGCCGTGTCAGCCCGACTTCGCCGGGTCAGGGAGAACGGCCGGGGCCGCTGGCTGCGCCGCGCGGTGCTCGCCGGCACGGCCGGCGTGGTGCTGGTGACCGGTGGGGCCTGGGCCAGCACCAGTTGGATCCGCTCCGGCGCCGACGGGCGCACGTACACCGCCGAGGCGGTGCCCGAGGCCCCCGTCGCCCTGGTGCTGGGCACCCGGGTCCAGCCGGACGGCACCCCGTCGCCGTTCCTCAGCGCCCGCTTGGAGATCGCCCGCGAGCTGTACGCCGCCGGCAAGGTGCGGGCGATCCTCGTCTCCGGCGACAACATGCACCACGAGTACAACGAGCCGGAGGCGATGCAACGCTGGCTCGTCGACCGGGGCGTACCCGCCGACAAGGTGGTGCTCGACTACGCGGGCTTCGACACGTACGACTCGTGCGCCCGCGCCAAGCGGGTCTTCGGCGTGGACCGGGCGACCGTGGTCACCCAGTCGTTCCACCTGGCCCGGGCTGTCACGGTCTGCCGCCACCTGGGCGTCGACGCCAACGGGGTGGGCGACGAGACGATGCGGGAGCTGAACAACCGGACCTGGCGGATCAGTTCGACCCGCGAGTACGGCGCCGGGCTGAAGGCAGCGGTGGACGTGCTCTCCGGCCGCGACCCGGTGCACCTGGGCGAGCGCGAGACCGGGGTCGAAGAGGCCCTCCGGACCAGCTGACACCTCGCCGCCCGAGAAGAGTCCGCACCGCCGCCTCAGGAGAAGTTCGTCGGGTAGACCCGCCGCTTGGCGCCGCTCTGCGGGGCGGCGGCCACCTGCCGCTGCACCGCCGGGACCTGGGCGACCATCGGCGGCGGCGCCGCCTTCGTCAACGGTCCGGGCACGGCAAGTTCCTCGACCACCTGAATCTGGCCCGGCTGGATCGCGTCCGTGGTCTGGAAGTTGTTGCTGTCACCGCTCTTGTCCTGCCGCCACCGGTCGTTACCGGCGACGCTCGCCTGTGGCACGTCGAAGCTGAGGACGAGGCCGCCGCACTCCGCCACGTCCCGGAGGGCGGGCTCGTGTTCCTTCATTCCCATGGCCCACTCGGTGTGCTGCCGCGCATAGGAGAGCGCCACCTCGAAACTGAGCGTGACGGTGTGCCAACCCTGGTCCTTGTGCTCCGCGGCCACCATGTGCTTCTCCCACCGCTTGCAGCCGATGCCGCCACCGGCCTTGCCCGGATCGAGTCCGACGACCGAGATGCTGCCGGGCCCGGAGTAGAAGTTCTCCCGGTTGGTGCCCTGGTAGAACCGCAGCATCCCCGGAGCTGCCGGAGCCGGTGCCGGATTCGCCGACCGCCACAGGTGTTCCTGTCGCGTGTTGAACGCCTGGAGCGTGACCGGATCGGCCACGTTCACGGGCAACTGGTCGAGGCGGGCCGCCAGCCGGTAGAGGATCAACTTGTCGGCGATGACGCCGAGCGCCGGACCGGCGTACTTGGCGGAGAGGACGATCATGTTGGCGGCCGGCAGGTAGTCGCTGCCGACCGGGGTGTCGAGCAGCCCGACGCACAGTGGCGTGGGCTGGCCGGCGTTGAGTGACGCCACGGCGTCGGCGACGATCTGATCGGTCGCGGCCAATTGGGTGAGTCGCGCGGTCAGCCCCGGGTGTGCGGGCGGGGGTCCCTGAAGGGCGCCTGGGGTCGGTTGCATATCCGCGACCCTAGGCCGACCGATCACGCTCTGTCACAGCTCAATCGCCAAGCAGACTGACGGACTGTCACGCTGCCTCAGCGTGGCAGTGTGGCTGTTCGACACGCCGGGCCTGGAGCAGTTGCACTGCCACGATCCGGGCCGGATCAGACATCGAAGCGGAACTCTACCGGGCTGCGTGACCGGGCATCGTCAGGCGGCGGCCGGTCAGCGACGCCGCATCCAGCTCGGAACTGGCGGCACCGAGACTCGCAACGGCCCGCGTCGGTCGCGGATGTACGTCGGGTAGTCCGAGAAATGGCGGCGGCGACCCAGGTAGTGCGGGTAGTGGTCGAAATGCCACCGGCAGTCCTCAATGAAATCGGTGTGGTCGTCCAGTCCGAGGCGGGCACATGTCCCAGCGAAATCGTCCAAGCCGTTCATCATCTCGGCGCACTGCGCGGGAGTCGCGCCATCGGCGCCCCACAGCACCCCGACCGGAAGTTCGTGAATGACGTAGTCAAGCCATTCGCGGTCATGGCGGTAGCGGGCCTGGTCGTCGTCGGCCAGGGTGATCAGCAGGCTCTGCTTGCCCTCGACAGTTTCGATCCCGTCCGGCAGTAGCACGACCATCTCGCCGCCGTCGACACTCTTCGCCCCTGCCTCGATCCAGAACTCGATCGGGAAATGCGACCTTGCCGTCACTTTGAGTGTCGTGAGGACGGGCACCTTCGCGACGATGCGATGGTGACGCCCTCGGGCGCCGCGAACGGACACCTCGACCCAGCCGGGAGAGTCGTCCGAGTGCCAACGCACGGCCACCGCCCTCAGCTTCACCATGAGGCGAAGCCTAGGCGGCAGACGTTAGACCAGGGTCAGACGTTGAAGCGGAACTCCACCACGTCGCCGTCCTGCATCACGTACTCCTTGCCCTCGATGCGGACCTTGCCCGCCGACTTCGCCGCCGCCATCGAACCGGCCTCGACCAGGTCGGTGTAGGAGACCACCTCGGCCTTGATGAAGCCGCGCTGGAAGTCGGAGTGGATCACCCCGGCGGCCTCCGGCGCGGTCGCGCCGACCGCGACGGTCCAGGCCCGTGCCTCCTTGGGGCCGGCGGTGAGGTACGTCTGGAGGCCGAGCGTGCGGAAGCCGACCCGGACCAACTGGTCCAGCCCCGGCTCGGACTGCCCGATCGACTCCAGCAGCTCGCGGGCCTCCTCCTCGGGCAGGTCCACCAGCTCCGACTCGATCTTGGCGTCCATGAAGACCGCCTCGGCCGGGGCGACCAGCGCCCGCAGTTCGTCGAGGAACTCGGCGTTGTTCAGCTCGGCCTCGTCGACGTTGAAGACGTAGAGGAACGGCTTGGTGGTGAGCAGGTGCAGCTCCCGCAGGTGCTCCAGCTCGATCTTGGCTGCCGCCGCGCCCGCGTAGAGGGTGGTGCCGCCGTCCAGCACCTCGACGGCCTGCTTGGCGGCGGTCACCGCGGCGGCCCGGTCCTTGCGGAGCTTGGCCTCCTTCTCCAACCGGGGCAGCGCCTTCTCCAGGGTCTGCAGGTCGGCGAGGATCAGCTCGGTGTTGATCGTCTCGATGTCGTCGGCCGGTGAGACCTTGCCGTCGACGTGCACCACGTTCGGGTCGGAGAAGGCCCGCACCACCTGGCAGATCGCGGAGGCATCGCGGATGTTGGCGAGGAAGGCGTTGCCCCGCCCCTGGCCCTTGGAGGCGCCCCGCACCAGGCCGGCGATGTCGACGAACGACACCGGGGCGGGGAGCACCTTCTGCGAGTTGAAGATCTCGGCGAGCTTGACCAGCCGCTCGTCCGGCAGCCCGACCACGCCGACGTTGGGCTCGATCGTCGCGAACGGGTAGTTCGCGGCGAGCACGTCGTTCTTGGTCAGCGCGTTGAACAGGGTGCTCTTGCCGACGTTGGGCAGGCCGACGATGCCGATGGTGAGACTCACGACGAGCCAGCTTACGCCGTTACCCGTCGACCACGGTCAGCGGTGGGTCAGCTTCGCCGGCTCGGGCCGGCCTGCCGGGGCACCAGCGTGTCGACCCGCAGCGAACCCGGGGCCAGCTCGGCCTCGGCGGCCAGCGGCAGCGTGAACCGGGCGTCGGCGGTCGGGTCGGCGCCGTGCGACTCGCCGAGCATCCAGTGCACCTCGTCGGCCGTCCAGCCCAGCGCCGGCCGGGTGGCGATCTCCCGGAGCAGCCGCAGCGCGGCGCGGGTGTCGTCGTCGTAGAAGCGCATGCACCAGTGGTGCACCCACATGCCCAGGGCGCGTACGCCGTCGCGGTCCAGCGACCGCACCAGGCGACCGCAGGCGGTGTCGCCGAAGGCGCGCGCCGGGTCGTCGGCGCGGTCCCGCTCGATGGCGCCGACCGCCGCCGGGGCGACCAGGCGCATCCGCTCGTAGAAGCGCTGGACGACGGCTTCGTCCAGCGGGGGGTGCCCCTGACTCGACGCCGACGCCCGACCCGCCACGCTCGCCATCACCGCACCCCTTCTTGAGTTGGTGGCCGCACGCTACCGACCACAACCGACACTTTCCCCGCCGCCCCACCGCGCCCAGCGCCCCCATCCGCCACTCACCGCAGCTCGCGACGGGCGCGGATGTAAGGAAGGGACCCTTCCTATACACGAGGCGTTAGTAGGGGACCCCTCCTTACATGCGGGTCCGAATTCCGCCAGCCGGAGGTCGGCGGGGAGGCGCATCATCGGTGACGTGGATCTGGACTTCGAGCGGTGCTACCGGGCTGTCGACAGCCGCGACCAGCGGTTCGACGGCTGGTTCTACACCGGCGTGACCTCGACCGGGATCTACTGCCGGCCGTCCTGTCCGGCGGTGACCCCGAAACGGCGCAACGTCCGGTTCTTCCCGTCGTCGGCGGCCGCCCAGCGGGCCGGACTGCGCGCCTGCCGGCGGTGTCGGCCGGACGCCTCCCCCGGCTCGCCGCAGTGGGACGTCCGCGCCGACGTGGTGGGCCGGGCGATGCGGTTGATCGCCGACGGCGTGGTCGACCGCGACGGCGTACCGGGGCTGGCGGCCCGCCTCGGGTACACCGAACGGCACCTGCACCGGATGCTCCGGGCGGAACTCGGCGCGGGACCGCTGGCACTGGCCCGGGCGCAGCGGGCCCAGACCGCCCGGACGCTGATCGAGACCACCGGACTGGGCCTGGCCGAGATCGCCTTCGCCGCCGGGTTCGGCAGCGTACGGCAGTTCAACGACACGGTCCGCGACGTCTTCGGGGTACCCCCGTCCCAGTTGCGCAGTGCCCGTCGGCCCGACACGGGCGGGGCGGGGACGGTCACCGTGCGGTTGGCGTACCGTCCGCCGCTGCACGCCGCCGCGCTGCTCGACTTCCTGGCCCACCGCACGCTGCCCGGGGTGGACGAGGTACGCGACGGGACGTACCGCCGGGGGTTGCGGCTGCCCCACGGCCCCGGCGAAGCCGTCCTGACCCCGGCGGACGGGCATGTCCTGGCCACCCTGCGGCTGACCGACCTGCGGGATCTCGCGCCGGCGGTGGCCCGTTGCCGGCACCTGTTCGACCTCGACGCCGACCCGATCGCCGTCGACCAGACCCTGGGTGCCGATCCGGCGCTGGCCGGCGCGGTCGCTGCCGAGCCCGGCATCCGTGTCCCGCGCGCGGTGGACGGCTTCGAGACGGTCGTCCGGGCCATCGCCACCCAACAGGTCTCGCTCGCCTCGGCCCGCACCACGCTGACCCGGCTGCTCGCCGCGATCCCCGACGCCCCGCCAGACGGCCCAGCCGGCGCGGGCGACGGCGATCCCGCCGTCGAGCGCCTGCACGATCGGCAGGGGTGGCTGCGCGGGTTCCCCTCGGCGGAGGAGATCCTGCGGGTGCCGGACGCCGGATTCCGGATGCCGGTGGGCCGGCGGGAGACGATCCGACGGGTGGCCCGGGCGGTCGTCGACGGCGGGCTCTACCTGGCACCCGGCGGCGACCGGCAGGAGACCGCACGGCGGTTGACGGCGACGTCGGGCATCGGCCCGTGGACGGCGGGCTACCTGGCGATGCGGGCACTCGGTGACCCGGACGCGTTCCTCCCCACCGACCTGGCGGTCCGCCGGGGTGCCGCCGCCCTCGGCCTGCCGGACGACCCGACGACCCTCGACGCGTACGCCACCGCGTGGCGCCCCTGGCGCTCGTACGCGGTGATCCGGCTGTGGAGAGCAGCATGAACCCGACCTTGGAGGACAGTGTGAACCGCACCTCGCAGAGCCCGAACACCTCGACCGTCGACTGCGCCACGACGGATACTCCCGCCGGCCCGCTCACCGTCCTCACCGGCCCGGACGGCGCGGTGCGGGCCGCCGGTTTCACCGCCGACCCGGATGCCCTGCTGCCGCTGATCCATCCACGTCTGCGGGGCACGCTCCGGCGGCGTCGGGAACTCGGCCCGGTCACCGACGCCGTCACCCGGTACTTCGACGGCGACCTGGCCGCGATCGACCCGGTGCCGGTCGAGCAGCACACCGACGGGGCGTTCATGGCGCACGCCTGGCAGGTGCTGCGCGAGGTGAAGCCGGGTGAGCCGGTCACCTACACCGCGTACGCGGGCCTGGCCGGACGCCCGGCCGCGATCCGTGCCGCCGCAGCGGCCTGTGCCCGCAACGCCGCCGCTCTCTTCGTGCCGTGTCACCGGGTGTTGCGCACCGACGGCACGCTGGGCGGCTACCGCTGGGGGCTGCCGGTGAAGGAGCTGCTGCTCGCGCACGAGGCAGGCCGTTGAGTCGCAGGGCCCGACCCGCTTCGACGCGAGCCGCGCCGGGACGGGGGCTGCGGGGAGAACGGCCTCGCGCGCCGGCCTGAACGCGATCGCTTCATCGTGACAGTCGGATCAGGATTCCCGCAGCGGTGATTCCTCGCCTGTGGACAACCGTCCGACAGGGCAAGTTGGCTGACAACATGCCGACACCGGCGGCCCGGCGTTTGACGCTACCGTCGGGTAGTGGCTGCGGGGAGCGACAGCGGCCCGACCGACCGGGGCGAGGTCGGGCGACATCCGCTGCACAACCTGTGGCGGCTGCGCCGCTACCTGCGCCCACACTCCACCGAGTTCGCCTGGCTGATGCTGGCCGGGCTCGCCGCCACCGGCGCGGGCATCGCCGTGCCGCTGGTGGCACAGCGGGTGGTCGACGGTCCGGTGGCCACGCAGGATTTCCAAGGGTTGCTCAGGCTCGGCGCGCTGGCGCTGGCGCTCGGGCTGGCCGAAGCCCTGCTGATCTTCGTCCGACGCTGGGTGCAGTCGTCGTCCTCGGTGGCGATGGAGGCGACCATCCGCGACGACGTCTACGCCCACCTGCAACGGCTCCCGGCCAGCTTCCACGACCGGTGGCCGTCCGGGCAGCTGCTGTCCCGGATCACCAGCGATCTGTCCGTGCTCCGCCGGTTCCTCTCCTTCGGACTGTTCTTCCTCGTCCTCAACGTGGTCACCTACCTGGTCGTGGTGGTGCTGCTGATCCGGCTGCACCCGGTCCTGGGACTGCTGGTGGCGGCCAGCGCGGTGCCGCTGTTCCTGATCGCCCGACGCTTCGGCCGGCACTACCACACCGCGTCCCGGCGGATGCAGGACCAGCAGGGCGACGTCGCCACGCTGGTCGAGGAGACCGCGCAGGGCCTGCGCACCATGAAGGCGTACGGGCGGGGGCCGCAGTTGGCGGCACGGTTCGCGGGCGGCACCCGGGCGTTGCACGACACCGGAGTCGGCAAGGGACGGCTGCTCGCCCGTACCTCCGCGCTGCTCGACCTGGTGCCCAACCTGACGCTCGGCGTGGTGCTGGTGGCCGGTGCGGCGGCGGTCGCCACCGGGCGGCTCACCATCGGCCAGCTCGTCGCGTTCGTCAGCCTCCAACTCATGCTGATCTGGCCGGTGCAGTCGCTGGGTTGGATCATCGCCAACGGGCAGGAGGCGGCCACCGCCGCCGACCGCGTCCAGGAGGTGCTGGACACCGCACCGAGCATCGTCGACGCGCCCGGTGCGGTGGCCCTGGCCGGCCCGGCGGTGCGCGGGCGGCTGCGCTTCGAGGCGGTGACCTTCCGCTACCCGGGCAGCACCGCCGCCGTGCTGCGCGGCATCGACCTGACCGTGGAGCCCGGCGAGACGCTCGCCGTGGTCGGTGCCACCGGCAGCGGCAAGAGCACGCTGTTGTCGCTGGTGCCACGGCTGCACGACGTGACGGGCGGCCGGATCACCCTGGACGGTCACGATCTGCGGGACCTACGGCTGGCCTCGCTGCGGGGGCTGGTCGGGATGGCCTTCGAGGAGCCGACGCTGTTCTCCATGTCGGTCTGGGAGAACCTCACCCTGGGGCGGCCCGACGCCGAGGAGGACGAGGTCCGGGCGGCACTCACGCTGGCCCAGGCCGAGTTCGCGTACGACCTGCCGTGGGGTCTGCGGACCCGGCTCGGCGAGCAGGGGCTCTCCCTCTCCGGTGGCCAGCGGCAGCGGCTGGCGCTGGCCCGTGCGGTGCTCGTCCGGCCCGCCGTCCTCGTCCTCGACGATCCGCTCTCCGCGCTCGACGTGCACACCGAGGCGCTTGTCGAGTCCGCGTTGAAGCGGGTGCTGCGCGACACCACCGCGCTGCTGGTGGTGCACCGGCCGTCCACCATCGCGCTCGCCGACCGGGTCGCGCTGCTGGAGCAGGGCCGGATCACCGCGGTCGGTCCGCACGCCGAACTGCTGGCCACGGTCCCGGCGTACCGGGCGGTGCTCTCGGCCGAGCCGACCGAACTGGCCGCCCCGACCGAACTGGCCGAACTGGCCGACCCGACCGGACTCGTCGAACCGACCGGACTGACCGATCCGACCGGCCCGACTGCACCGCCGCCGCCCCGGGCGCCCGCCGACCCGGCACCCGACGGCTCACCGTTGGTGCGCTCGTGACCGGCACCGCCGGACCCGAGCCGGCTGCCCCCGCACCGACGACCGCCGATCCCGCGCTGTCCGGCCCGACGATCGCCGACCCGACGACCTCCAGCCCGACGATCGCCGACCCGACGACCTCCGATCCGGAGATCCCCACACCGGGGATCGCCGACCCGGCCCACTGGCGCGGCATCGCACCCGACCCGCACGCCGACCGCAGCCTCGCCGAGGACACCAGCCCGGAGGCGGTGGCCCGGTTGCGGGCCCGCAGCCGGGCGCTGCTGGCCGACGTGCTGCGCCCGCACCGCGCCCGGCTGGGCGCCGCGGTGGCGCTGCTGCTGACCCAGAACGCCGCCGCCATGTCCGGGCCGTACCTGGTGATGCTCGGCATCGACCGGGCCATCGACCCGCTGCGCGAGGGTCGGCCCGGCCCGCTGGTCGCCGTCGCCCTGGCCTTCGCCGCCGCCAGCGGCACCGAGTACGCGGCCCGGCGCGGCTTCCTCGCCCTCTCCACCCGGATCGGCCAGGCCGCCCTGCTCGACCTGCGCCAGCGGGTGTACGCGCACTTCCTGCGCCTGCCGGTGGCGTTCCACGAGCGGTACACCTCCGGCCGGATGATCTCGCGCCTGACCAGCGACATCGACTCGATCGCCGAGTTGGTCGACGGAGGCGTGGAGAGCCTGGTGATGGCGGCCCTGACGATCGTGTCGGTGGCCGGCATCCTGCTCTGGCTGGACCTGCCGCTGGCGGCGGTGACCCTGCTCGCCTTCCCGCTGCTGTTCTGGCTGTCCCGCTGGTTCGCCCGCGCCTCGGCCGCCGCATACCGTCGCACCCGGGAGGCGATGGCGCTGGTCATCGTGCACTTCGTGGAGTCGATGCGCGGTATCCGGGCGGTGCAGGCGTACCGCCGGCAGGAGCGCAACCAGCAGATCTTCGCCTCGGTCAACGACGACTACCAGCACAGCAGCCGACATGCCTTCCGCCTGATCGCGACGTACTCGCCGGGGATCAAGCTGATCGGCAACGTCACCGTGGCGGTGGTGCTCTGCTACGGCGGCGCCCGGGTGCTGGGCGGTGAGACCGGCGTCGGTGTGCTCGCCGCCTTCCTGCTCTATCTGCGCCGGTTCTTCGAGCCGATGCAGGAGCTGAGCCAGTTCTACAACTCGCTCCAGTCGGCGACCGCCGCGCTGGAGAAGCTCGCCGGGGTGCTCGACGAGCGGCCGGAGGTCGCCGAGCCCGCGCAGCCGGTGCCGCTGCCGCGCGGGCCGACCCGGGGCGCGGTGGAGTTCCGGGACGTGTCGTTCGGCTACCACACCGGGCGGGAGATCCTGACCGGCCTGGACCTCGGCATTCCCGCCGGGCAGACGGTGGCGCTGATCGGGCCGACCGGTGCCGGCAAGTCCACCGTCGCCAAGCTGCTCGCCCGGTTCCACGACCCGACCGGAGGCACGGTCAGCCTCGACGGCGTGGACCTGCGCCAGGTGGCCGACACCGAGCTACGGCGCGCGATGGTCCTGGTCACCCAGGAGACCCACCTGTTCGGTGGCACGGTGGCGGAGAACATCCGGTTCGGTCGGCCGGACGCCGACGACGACGCCGTCGAGGCCGCCGCGCGGGCGATCGGTGCGCACGACTTCATCGCCGCGCTGCCCGACGGGTACGCCACCGAGGTGCACCGGCGCGGCGGCCGGCTCTCCGCCGGGCAGCGGCAGCTCGTCGCGTTCGCACGGGCCTTCCTGGCCGATCCGGCGGTGCTGATCCTGGACGAGGCCACCTCGTCGCTGGACGTCCCCACCGAGCGTCTGGTGCAGCGGGCGCTCGGCACCATCCTGCGCGACCGTACGGCGGTGGTGATCGCGCACCGGCTCTCCACGGTGGAGACCGCCGACCGGGTCCTGGTCCTCGACGGCGGGCGGATCGTCGAGGACGGTCCCCCGGCCCGGCTGGTCGCCGAGGGAGGCCGGTACGCCGCGCTGCACCGCCAGTGGCGCGAGTCGCTGCTGTAGATAATCCGGTGACCGCCCACCTGGTCACCCGCCTACCATCGACGGATGACTGATACGGCGAGGACGGCCCGCACCGGCGTCCCCGAGCGTCCGACCCTGGACGGGCTCGAGGAGACCTGGTCGCGCCGCTGGCAGGAGGACGGCACGTACGCGTTCGACCGCAGCAAGGAGCGGTCGGACGTATACGCGATCGACACCCCGCCGCCGACCGTATCCGGCGAGCTGCACATGGGGCACGTCTTCTCGTACACGCACACCGACCTGGTCGCCCGCTTCCAGCGGATGCGGGGACGGACGGTCTTCTATCCGATCGGGTGGGACGACAACGGCCTGCCCACCGAGCGGCGGGTGCAGAACGTCTACGGCGTGCGCTGCGATCCGAGCCTGCCGTACGACCCGGAGTGGCAGGCACCGCAGGCGCCGGTGGACGACGCCGCCCGCAAGGACCCGACCCCGATCTCCCGGCGCAACTTCATCGAGCTGTGCGAACGGCTGACCGTCTCGGACGAGCAGGTGTTCGAGGCGTTGTGGCGGCGGCTGGGGCTCTCAGTGGACTGGTCGCTGATGTACACCACGATCGGGTCGGCGGCCCGGGCCACCTCGCAGCGGGCCTTCCTGCGCAACCTGGCTCGGGGCGAGGCGTACCAGGCGGAGGCGCCGACGCTGTGGGACGTCGGTTTCGCCACCGCCGTGGCCCAGGCCGAACTGGAGGACCGGGAGCGCCCCGGGGCGTACCACCGGCTGCGCTTCCACGGGCCGGACGGGCGCGAGGTGCTGATCGACACCACCCGGCCGGAGCTGCTGCCGGCCTGCGTCGCGCTGGTCTGCCACCCGGACGACGAGCGGTACGCCGACCTGGTCGGCGCGACGGTGCGTACGCCCGTCTTCGGGGTGGAGGTGCCGGTGCGCGCGCACCCGCTGGCGGACCCGGCCAAGGGCACCGGCATCGCGATGGTCTGCACGTTCGGTGACCTCACCGACGTGACCTGGTGGCGGGAACTGGACCTGGAGACCCGGGTGGTGATCGGCCGCGACGGGCGGCTGCTGCCGGAACCACCGTCGGGGGTGCCCGACGGCCCGTACGCGGAGCTGGCCGGGCAGACCGTCAACGGGGCCCGGCGGCGTCTCGTGGAGCTGCTCTCCGACGCGGGTGACCTGGTCGGCGACGTGCGACCGATCACGCATCCGGTGAAGTTCTACGAGCGGGGTGACCGGCCGCTGGAGATCGTCTCGACCCGGCAGTGGTATCTGCGCAACGGTGGCCGCGACGCCGACCTGCGCGAGGCGCTGCTGGCCCGGGGGCGGGAGCTGCGCTGGGTGCCGGAGCACATGCGGCACCGCTACGAGCACTGGGTGAGCGGCCTGACCGGCGACTGGCTGGTCAGCCGGCAGCGATTCTTCGGCGTGCCGGTGCCGGTGTGGTACCGGCTCGACGACGTTGGCGAGCCGGACTGGTCCCACCCTCTCACGCCGGAGGACTCCGCGCTGCCGATCGACCCGTCCGAGGACGCCCCGCCGGGGTACGACGAGTCACAGCGCGGCGTGCCGGGCGGCTTCGTCGGCGACCCGGACGTGCTGGACACCTGGGCCACCTCGTCGCTGACCCCGCAGCTCGCCGGCGGCTGGGAACGTGACCCGGAGCTGTTCCGGAAGGTCTTCCCGATGGACCTGCGCCCGCAGGGCCAGGAGATCATCCGGACCTGGCTCTTCGCCACCGTGGTGCGGGCGCACCTGGAGCACGGCACGCTGCCCTGGCACACCGCCGAGCTGTCCGGCTGGATCCTCGACCCGGACCGCAAGAAGATGTCCAAATCCAAGGGGAACGTGGTGACCCCGATGGCGTTGCTGGCGCAGCACGGCTCCGACGCCGTGCGCTACTGGTCGGCCAACGGCCGGCCCGGCACCGATCTGGCGTTCGACCCGGCACAGATCAAGGTCGGGCGGCGGCTCGCCACCAAACTGCTCAACGCGTCGCGGTTCGCGCTCGGGCTCGGTGCCGCCGACGCCCTGCGCGCCCCGGCGACCACCCCGCTGGACCGGGCGGTACTCGCCGAACTGGCGTCCGTGGTGGCGGCGGCGACCGCCTCGTTCGAGGCGTACGACCACACGGCCGCGTTGCAGGCCACCGAGTCGTTCTTCTGGCGGTTCTGCGACGACTACATCGAGTTGGTGAAGGAACGCGCCTACGGCACCGGCGCCGGGGCGGACTCGGCCCGGGCGACGCTGGCCACCGCGCTCTCCGTGCAGCTCCGGCTCTTCGCGCCGGTGCTGCCGTACGCGACCGAGGAGGTGTGGTCCTGGTGGCGCTACGGGTCGGTGCACCGGTCGCCGTGGCCCACCACGTACGAGGTGAACCGGGCCGTCCAGGGCGAGGGTGACCCGGCGCTGCTTCGGTTGGCGTCCGACGCGTTGGGCCAGGTCCGGCGGGCCAAGTCCGAGCGGAAGCTGTCGATGAAGGCGGAGGTGCCGTTGGCCGAGGCGCTCGGTCCGGCCGCCCTGCTCGACCAGCTCACCGAGGTCGCCGACGACCTACGGGCGGCGGGCCGGATCGGCAAACTCGACCTGCTGCCGGACCGCACCACCGAACTCGTCATCGCCTGCGCCTTCTGAGCTCAAAGGAAGGCTGCGGTGTAAGGAAGGGCCCCCTGTTAACAACCGGCCGGCACGAGTCTGCCGGGACCGTTAACAGGGGGCCCCTCCTATACCGGAGGCGTTAACAAGGGGCCCTTCCTTACACCCGTCAGCTGGTTTCGCCGGCTACCGAGAAGGAGCGCAGGCGGTCGATGGCGAGCAGCGTGAAGCCGATGCTGACCAGCACCGTCATCACCGCCGCCACCGGCACGGAGACCGTGGTGTTGAGCAGCGCGGTCGGGGCCAGCTTGTCGGCGATGGCGATCACGTAGTGCTGGATGGAGAGCACCCGGGTGCCGGTGACCACGTTGCTGAGCAGGCCCTCCCAGATCAGCACGTAGACCAGGCCGAGCAGCACCGGCCGCCGGGTGAGCAGGCTGCTCGCCACGAACAGCGCCGAGTAGGCCAGCGCTCCGATCGCCGCGGCGACGGCGAGCGCCAGACCGAGGCGGGCCGAGTCGGCCAGCAGACCGGCGGCGAACAGCGGCACCGCCACGGTGACGGCGGTGGCCCCGGCCGCCACCGCAAGCTTCGGCAGCACGATCTGCCAGCGCGGCAGCGGCGTGGTGAGCACGTGCACCACCGTGCCGTCGTCGATCTCGGCACCGAGCACGCCGGTGCCGACGATCAGCGCGATCACCGGCAGCACCACGGCCAGGCCGAGGCCGACCAGCACCGGCGGCCCCCAGTCGGTGGGCGCCACCCCCAGGCCACGGGAGAGTACGGCCAGCACCACCAGCAGGACGGGCAGCGGCAGCAGCAACAGGAACCGACGGCGACCGAACAGCCCGCGCGCGGTGATCCAGGAGACAGTGGACATCAGGCCTCCACCAGGTAGGAGAAGACGCTCTCCAGGGATTCGTCCTCGGGCACGAGCTGGCTGACGCGTACGCCCCGGGCCAGTGCCACCTTCGGCAACGCCCGGGTGAACGAGCCGTAGTCGCCGGCGCGTACGGTCAGGCCGTTGCGGCCCAGTTCGACGCCGCTGACCGAGGGTTCGGCCATCAGCGCGACGGCCAGCGCCCGGTCGTCGGTGGAACGGATCGCGAACACGTGCGGCCGGTTGGTCATCAGGCGGCGGATGGTGCGGAAGTCGCCGGAGGCGGCGAGCCGGCCGGCGACCATCACCTGCACGGTGCCGGAGACCTGCTCGACCTCCTCCAGGATGTGCGAGCTGAACAGGATGGTGCGGCCCGTGTCGCCGAGCGTGTGCAGCAGCTCCATCATGTGCAGCCGCTGGCGCGGGTCCATGCCGTTGAACGGCTCGTCGAGCAGCAGCACCTGCGGCTCGTGCACCAACGCCGCCGCCACCCGGGCCCGTTGCCGCATGCCCTTGGAGTACGTGCCGATCCGGCGGTCCTGCGCGCCCTCCATCTCGACCATGGCGATCGCCCGGCGGGCCGCCTCCTGCGGGTCGGGCAGCTTGTGCATCTTGGCGGTGGCCAGCACGAACTCGTACGCGGTGAGGAACGAGTGCACCGCCTCCCGCTCGCTGACCAGCCCGAGCCGGCGGTAGACCTCGGGATTGCGCCAGGTGGGCCGCCCGTCCAGGGTGACCGCGCCACGCGACGGGGCGAGGAAGCCGGCCATCATGTGCAGCAGCGTGGTCTTGCCGGCCCCGTTCGGCCCGAGCAGGCCGGTCACCCCGGGGCCGAGGGACATGCTGACGTCGTTGACCGCGACCACGTTGCCGTACCAGCGGGAGACCCCGGCCAGGTCGAGGCTGCTGCTGGTGGTGGCCGTCGGCGCGGCGGCGGAGGAGGTCGTGGTCATCGTGCGGCCACCTTCCGGTAGCGGGCCAGCAGCAGGGCGACGCAGCCGGCCACGAGCGCGACGGCGGCCACGGCGTACACCGGGCCGAACGGGCCGAGGTCGGGCACGAAGGCGTCCTGGTCGGTGATCAGCAGGTCGCGCAGCGTCCAGACGCCGACGCCCTGCACCAGGGTGGACGGGGAGGCGAGACCGGAGAGCTGGTTGGCCGCCTGCGACGGCAGGATCGACAGGGTGCCGACGATCGGCGTGGTCATCAGGAAGACCGCGACGATGCCGCCGGCGGCGAAGGCCCGCTTGCCGGTCAGCGAGGCGACCAGCAGGCCGATCGAGGCGAAGACCGACGCCCAGAGCCCGGCGTAGAGCAGCCCGCCGGTCAGGTCCACGAACTCGTCCCAGACCGCGCCGGGACCGTCCAGCGTGAACGCGGCGCCGAGGAACATGAACAGCTGCGGCGCACCGAGCAGCAGCCAGAGCGAGGTGACCAGGGCGAGCAGCTTGGCCAGCGGATAGTCGGCGCGGGGCAGCGGCCGGGAGAAGTACAGCGGCAGCACGCCGCTGCGCAGGTCCCGGGAGACCAGCTCGGGCGCGGCCACCGCGACGAAGAACAGGACCAGCCAGCTCATGTTGTCGGCGAACTGCGCGTACGTCATGACGACCTGGCCGAACTGGGCGCGCATCGCGGTGGCGGCGACGGCCACCATCAGCACGATGCCGACCACCAGCCAGGGGAAGATCTTCGCCTTGGCGCTGCGGCCCAGCCCGAAGGCGGTGCGTACGCCGTGCAGGTAGAGCGATCCGAAGACGTACCGGCGGCCGAGCCGGGGACCGGTGTACCGCTGGTAGCCGATGTCGTGGATGACGCCGGTCGGCTCAGGCATGGGTGCTCTCCCTTCGGGAGAAGAGTTCGGAGACCCGGTGTCGACGCTGGTCCAACCGGTGCAGTGGCAAGTCCAGCTCGGCCACCGCACCGAGGATCAGGTCGTAGGTGCCGTCGTCGGCCAGCGGGACCAGGAGCAGCTGCCCCTCCCGATTCACCGGCAGGTCGAGCGCGGTCAGCCGGGCCGCCAGCTCGTCGGTGCCCTCGCTGACCTCGACGGCGAGCACGTCGGTGGCCGTGGTCATCGCGGCGATGTGGTCGGCGCGCAGCAGCCGTCCGCCGTCGATCGCGACCAGCGTGTCGCAGATCCGCTCGACCTCGCCGAGCAGGTGCGAGCAGACCAGCACGGAGATGCCGAACTCGGTGCCGATCCGGTGCACCAGGGCCAGCATCGCGTCCCGGCCGGCCGGGTCGAGACCGTTGGTGGGCTCGTCGAGCAGCAGCAGGTCGGGGTCGTGCACCAGCGCCTGGGCGAGCTTGACCCGCTGCTTCATGCCGGTGGAGTAGCCGCCCACCGGGCGGTGTCGCTCCTCGTGCAGCCCGACGTGGCGCAGTGCCTCGGAGGCACGTTCCCGCGCGACCGTCTTCGGCAGGCCGCTGATCCGCCCGAGGTGGGTGACCAGTTCGGCGCCGGACAGGTCGGGTGGCAGGCAGTCGTGCTCCGGCATGTAGCCGACCCGGGCGCGTACCGCCGTGGGGTCGGTGGTGGGGTCGAGGCCGAGTACGCGTACCTGGCCACTGGTCGGGGCGAGCAGGCCGAGCAGGAGCTTGATCAGCGTCGACTTGCCGGCGCCGTTGGCGCCGACCAGCCCGACTATTCCTGGCTCCACCGCTACCGTCAGCTCGGACAGTGCGGTGACCCCGCCGCCGTAGACCTTCGTCAACGACTCGGTTGCGATCAGTGTCACGTCGACAGCCTAGAGAAGACGGGCAATGTTCCGGACCCCGGTGAGCGCTCCTGTTTCCCCTGATCCTCCCCGGGTGGCTTCCCCCTAGGGTGAGCTGCCGCGCCTTCGACCCGCACCCCGCGACACCCGCGCCCCACGACACCGGCGCGCCGGTGCCGGTTGCGTCCGCCGCGCCGGAAGAGGAGGATTCGACCCCGCACGCTCCGTGATCGCGGCATTTGGTACACACTGGAGCACGCGATACGACAACCGGCTAAAGCGGCGGACGGGAGGGCGATGACGGCTGGCGGGCCCAAGGTGAGCGTGGTGGTGCCGGCGTACAACGCCGGCGGGACCATCCAGACGCTCGTCGACTCCCTGCTGCGGCAGTCCATGCCGGCGGCGGAGTTCGAGGTGATCTTCATCGACGACGGTTCGACCGACGACACCGGGGGCCGACTGGACGAGCTGGCCGCCGCGCACCCGCACATCCAGGTGCTGCACATCGAGAACACCGGTTGGCCGTCGCGTCCGCGCAACCTCGGGGTCGCTCGGGCGCGCGGAGAGTACGTCCAGTTCGTCGACGACGACGACTGGCTCGCCGACGAGGCCCTGGAGCGGCTGTACGCGTACGCCGTGCGGCACGACGCGGACATCGCGATCGGCAGGATCGTCGGCCACCGCCGGTCGGTGCCCCGGGAGTTGTTCCGGGTCGACCGCCCGCACGCCACGCTTGACGACGCCCCGCTGATCGACAGCCTGACCTGCCACAAGATGTTCCGTCGGGCCTTCCTGCTGGAGCACGACCTGCGGTTCCCGGAGGACCGGCGACGCCTGGAGGACCATCATCTGGTGACCCGGGCGTACCTGCTCGCCCGCCGGGTCAGCGTGCTGTCCGGCTACACCTGCTACCACCACGCCAAGCGGGCCGACGGTGGCAACCTGACCGCCACCCGGCTGGATCCGGCCGAGTACTTCGACAGCCTGCGCGCGGTGCTCGACATCGTCGACGCGCACGTGCCACCGGGTCCGCGACGCGACAGGTTGCACCGGCGCTGGCTGCGCAACGAGATGGTCGCCCGCCTGCGCGGCAAGCGGCTGCGGGACGCGCCACGGGACTGGGCCGACCAGGTCGTCGACGAGGTCGGCAGGACGATCCGGGAACGGTTCGCTCCGGAGGTCGCCGCCGCGCTGCCCGCGCTGCAACGGACCGTCGCCGGGCTCGCCGCCGAGGGCCGCGCCGAGGACCTGCACCGCCTGGCCGAGTGGGAGGCGGGCGTCCGTGCCGTCGTCCGCCTGACCGGGTACGAGCTGACCGGCTCGACGCTCGTCGTCACACTGACCGGGCACCTGCGCGACGGCGACGGGCCGATCGCGTTCACCCATGCCGACGGGCGGGACCTGCTCGTCGTACCGGTCGAGGAGATCCCCGCCGACCTGCTCGACTGCACCCAGGAGCTGCGGCACGGCCGGCTGGACGTCGTCGCGCGGCGCGCCGGGGACGGTGTGGAGTTCCCCCTGCCGGTGCAGTTCGAGGTGCAGCGCGTCACCGCCGACCCGGGTGGCGTACGCCTGGTCTACCAGGGCACCGCGACGGTCGACGTCGACACGCTCGACGGCGGTCCGGACGCGGGTGAGTGGACCCTGAAGGCCCGGGTGACCAGTTCCGGCTGGACCAAGGCGGCGAAGGTGCCGCTGGCGGTGTCCGTCGGCGCCGACGGCCCGGTGGTGGTGGACAAGCGCGAGAGTCCGGCTCCCCCACGCCAGCCGGAGAAGGTCGGCCTGTTGCGGCGGTTGCAGCGGGCGTTCGGCCGCCGCCCCGGTGCGACCCGACGCGGCGCGGTCGGCACCACCTGACCCTGGATCGCTCACCGTGCCCGGCGGGCGCCGTGGGAGGAGTGGCGCTCTCGACCGATCGGCGACCGGCTGCGAAACTGTGTGCCGGTCGCCGGAGTTGGGGGTCTGATGAGCAACGGGTGGGTGCTGCCCGACGAGGTGCTGCGGGACGCACCGACGTACACGCCGCGTCCCGGCGAGCTCGCGGATCTGGAGCTGTTGCTCACCGGTGCGTACGCACCGCTGACCGGCTTCATGACCCGGGCCGACCTGGTCTCCGTCAGCCGCCGTGGTCGGCTCGTCGACGGCGCGCCGTGGCCGGTCGCGGTGACCCTCCAGGTGCCCACGACGCTGGCCCAGGGGCTCGACCTGCACGACCCGGACCGTCGCACGCTGGTGCTCGCCGACGGCGAGGGAGCGCCGGTGGCGGCGCTGGAGGTGGCCGACGCCTGGCAGGTCCGTGACGGCGTGGCCGGCGTCGGCGGCCCGGTCCGCCGGCTCGGCGACGGCGGACAGGGCCCGTTCCAGCGGCTGCGTCGCCCGCCCGAGGAGATCCGGGCCATGCTGCCGCCCGGCCGGGTGCTCGGTGTGGTCGCCGACCGGCCGCTGCACCGCCCGCAGCTGGCCCAGATCGCGCACGCCGTCCGCACGCTCAGCGCCCACCTGTTGATCATGATTCCGGTGGGCGAGGACGGCACCGGGGGCATGCCGCCGGAGGCGCTGGTGCGCGGCGTCTTCGCCGCCCGCGACCGGATGCCGCCGGCCACCCTGGTCGCGGTGCCGTTCTCCCGACGGCGGGACGAGATCAGCGACGCCCTGCTGCGGGCCCGGGTGTCCGCCGCGTACGGCGTCACCCACCTGCTCTCCACCGGTGAGATGCTCTCCGGCGCCGGGCTGCGGGTGCTGGTGCCCCGCGAACTCGCGTACGACAACCGGGACGGCCAGTGGCGCTGGCGCGAGGACATCCCGCCGCGCAACCGGCGGTTGGCGCTGACCCAGGCCGAGGTCGACGACCTGCTGGACCGGGGCTTCCCGCTGCCGGAGTGGCACACCCCGCCCGCGGTGGCGAAGGAGTTGACCCGGGCGCGGCCACCCCGACGGCACCGGGGGCTGGTGGTCTTCCTCACCGGGCTCTCCGGGTCGGGCAAGTCGACGGTCGCCCGGGGGCTCGCCGACTCGCTGCGCGAGCAGGGCGAGCGTACGGTGACGCTGCTCGACGGCGACGTGGTGCGCCGCGAGCTGACCGCCGGACTGGGCTTCAGCAGGGCCGACCGGGACACGAACGTGCGCCGGATCGGTTGGGTGGCCGCCGAGATCGCCCGGCACCGGGGCATCGCCATCTGCTGCCCGATCGCCCCCTACGCCCAGGCCCGGGCGATCGCCCGGGAGATGGCCGTGGCAGCGGGCGCCGGTTTCGTCCTGGTACACGTGGCCACGCCGTTGCAGGTGTGCGAGCAACGCGACCGCAAGGGCCTGTACGCCCGGGCGCGGGCCGGTCTGCTCACCGGCATGACCGGCATCGACGACCCGTACGAGGAGCCGACCGACGCCGACCTGGTCCTCGACACCACGGATGTCGCGGTGGACGAGGCGGTGCACGCGGTCCTGCACCAGCTCACCGAGACCGGCTGGGTCGAGCCGCCCCGCCCGGCGCTCTGACTCGGGGATACATCCCTTCCGGGAGGTTGCCGACCCGCGCTATGTTTGCCCATGTTCGAAGATGTTCGTTAACGTGGGGCGCGGAGGGTGCCGATGCTCGCCCAACAACGCCAGGCGGCGATCCTGGACCGGGTCCGGGCGACCGGCGGGGTCCGCGTCGGTGAGCTGGCCATCGAGTTCGGTGTCTCCGACATGACCATCCGACGCGACCTGGACCTGCTGCACGAGCGCGGCCTGCTGGCCAAGGTACACGGCGGCGCCACCGTCGCCGGCTCCACCGACGAGCCCGGCTTCCAGGCCAAGTCGGTACGCCAGCAGGCCGAGAAGGCCGCCATCGCCACCCGGGCGGCACGGCTGGTGCACCCCGGCGCGGCGATCGCGCTCTCCGCCGGCACCACCACCGCGGAGCTGGCCCGACGGCTGGTCGACGTGCCGTCCCTGACCGTGGTGACCAACTCGCTGCCGGTCGCCGACATCCTGCACGACCAGGGCCGGGACGACCAGACGGTGGTACTCACCGGAGGCGTGCGGACGCCGTCGGACGCGCTGGTCGGGCCACTGACCGTGGCGGCTGTCCGGTCCCTGCACCTGGACCTGCTCTTCCTCGGCGTCCACGGCGTCACCGACCGGGCCGGCTTCACCACGCCGAACCTGCTGGAGGCCGAGACCAACCGGGCCCTGGTGGCCGCCGCCGACCGTCTCGTGGTGCTCGCCGACCACACCAAGTGGGGCACCGTCGGCCTCTCGGCCATCGCCCCGCTGTCGGACGCGCACGTGCTGGTCACCGACGACCGGCTGGCTCCGGAGGCCCGTCGGCTGCTCGCCGACCGGGTCGGTGAACTGCTCGTGGTGTCGGCGACCGGTTTCGGAGGGCTGTGATGAGGCGTACCGCGATCAGGCTGGCCGACGGCCGCGAACTGATCTACTTCGACGAGCGGGACGACGCCGTCCGGGACCAGCCGGACCGGCGCGACCTGCCCCCTCCCCCGCCCGCCTCCCAACTCCGCTACGACCCGCTCACCGACGAGTGGGTGGCGCTGGCGGTCCACCGGCAGACGCGGATCTTCCTTCCGTCGGCCGCCCAGTGCCCGCTCTGCCCCTCCACCGACGAGTGGTTCAGCGAGATCCCGGCGCCCGACTACGACGTGGCGGTCTTCGAGAACCGCTTCCCGGCGCTGAGCGGCAACGTGGTCGACGAGCCCACCGAGATGACGCCGTTCACGGCAGTCCGGCCGGGGCAGGGGCGTTGCGAGGTGGTCTGCTTCACCGACGACCATGACGGCTCCTTCGCCGGTCTGCCGCCGCGTCGGGTCCGCACCGTGCTCGACGCGTTGGCCGACCGGACCGCCGCGTTGGGCGAGTTGCCCGGCGTGGAGCAGGTGTTCTGCTTCGAGAACCGGGGGGTGGAGATCGGCGTGACCCTGCACCACCCGCACGGGCAGATCTATGCGTTCCCGTTCGTCACGCCGCGTACCCGGTCGCTGCTGGGCGCGGCCCGCCGGCACGCGGAGCGCACCGGCGGTCGGAATCTCTACGCCGACGTGCTCGCCGCCGAACGCGCGGCCGGCGAGCGGGTGGTGGCCGGCAACGAGCACTGGACCGCGTACGTCCCGGCCGCCGCCCGCTGGCCGTTCGAGGTGCACCTCGCCCCGCACCGGCCGGTGCCCGACATTCCGGCGTTGAGCGAGGCCGAGCGGGACGCCTTCGGCCCGCTCTATCTGGACCTGCTGCGCCGCTTCGACGGCCTGTTCGACGCGCCGATGCCGTACATCGCCGCCTGGCACCAGGCCCCGGTACGCGTCGACCGGGAGCTGGGCCATCTGCATCTGCAACTGTTCAGCGTGAGGCGGGCCGCGGACAAGCTGAAGTACCTGGCCGGCACGGAGTCCGCGATGGGCGTGTTCAGCAACGACATCGCCCCGGAGCAGGCCGCCGCCCGGCTCCGCGCCGTCTGACCCGACACGGGGCCTCAGAAGCAGGGCGCGGGGGGCCCGGGACAGGGCCCCCCGCGGGGAAGGGACGGCTGGCTGTGGTGACAGCCGAGGAAGGCTGGCTGCTGGGCACGCGTGCCGCGCGGCGGCGACGGTCAACCTTCCAGGACGGGACTGGCATCTCGTCCACCCTGGTCAACGAGGCGCGCCGGATCGGGTGACGCGGGACGGTGTGTCCCCCGCGCCGCGCCGCAGCAGACCGCGAGCCCGCCGGCTGGTCGGCCGGCGGGCTCGTGGGATGCGGACGGAGACTCAGGCGGCCAGGCGGCGCGCCAGGTTCTCGTCGAGCGTGTTCATGAACTCGTCGGTGGTCTGCCACGGGGCGTCCCGCGAGATGAGCAGCGCGAGGTCCTTGGTCATCTGCCCGCTCTCGACGGTGGAGACGATGACCTGCTCCAGGGTGTTGGCGAACTCGGTGACCGCCGGGGTGCCGTCCAGCTTGCCCCGGTGGGCCAGGCCCCGGGTCCAGGCGTAGATCGAGGCGATCGGGTTGGTGGAGGTCTTCTCGCCCTTCTGCCACTGCCGGTAGTGCCGGGTGACGGTGCCGTGCGCGGCCTCGGCCTCGACGGTGCGACCGTCGGGCGAGAGCAGCACGGAGGTCATCAGACCGAGCGAGCCGAAGCCCTGCGCGACGGTGTCCGACTGCACGTCACCGTCGTAGTTCTTGCAGGCCCAGACGTAGCCGCCCTCCCACTTGAGCGCGGCGGCGACCATGTCGTCGATGAGCCGGTGCTCGTAGGTGAGGCCGGCGGCGTCGAACTCCGCCTTGAACTCGTTCTCGAACACCTCGGCGAAGATGTCCTTGAACCGGCCGTCGTACGCCTTGAGGATGGTGTTCTTGGTGGACATGTAGACCGGGTAGCCGCGGTCCAGGCCGTAGCGGAACGAGGCCCGCGCGAAGTCCCGGATCGAGTCGTCGTAGTTGTACATGCCCATGGCGATGCCGCCGCCCGGGAAGTTGGCGATCTCCATCTCCACCGGGTCCGACCCGTCGGCCGGGGTGTAGGTGATGGTGACCGTGCCCGGGCCGGGGACCACGAAGTCGGTGGCGCGGTACTGGTCGCCGTGGGCGTGCCGGCCGATGATGATCGGCTTGGTCCAGCCCGGGACGAGCCGAGGCACGTTCGACATGATGATCGGCTCGCGGAAGACGACGCCGCCGAGGATGTTGCGGATCGTGCCGTTCGGCGACCGCCACATCTTCTTCAGCCCGAACTCCTCCACCCGGGCCTCGTCCGGGGTGATCGTGGCGCACTTGACGCCGACGCCGTGCTCCTTGATGGCGTTCGCGGCGTCGACGGTCACCTGGTCGTCGGTGGCGTCACGGTGCTGGATCGACAGGTCGTAGTAGTGCAGGTCGACGTCGAGGTAGGGCAGGATCAGCTGCTCGCGGATCTGCTTCCAGATGATCCGGGTCATCTCGTCGCCGTCGAGCTCCACGACCGGGTTGTTTACCTTGATCTTCGCCATCGGCCGGCGCTCCTCTCGGGGGACACATGCTCAAGCAGTACGAGCGTACTGGATCGGCTGGGACGAGGAACGCCGCGCCCACCGGTCGGCCCTTCCGGCGGCCGGAGACGGCCACGGGCCCGGCGGAGCATTACCCCGCCGGGCCCGTGGCACACCCGCGCGCCGAGCGCCCGGATCAGCCGGTGGCTCCTGGCTCGTGCATCCACTGCACGAGCTGGAGGATGACGCCGTTGGGGTCGGTAACCTGGAAGAAGCGCTCGCCCCACGGCTCGGTCTGAATGGGAGTGGTGATCGGCACACCGGCGGCGGTGAGCCGGGCGTACTCGGCGTCGATGTCGTCCACCACGAAGGCGACGAGCACACCCTCGGCCCGCTGGGTGCGCAGGACCTCCGGCTGGAGGCTGGCCAGCCCGGACCGCAGGAAGATCAGGTTGAAGCCGACGTCGTCCCGGGCCAGCGAGACGAAGCCGTCGGCCGACATCTCCTCCCGGAACCCGAAGTGCTGCTGGGCGAAGGCGGCCGAGGCCGACACGTCCGCCACGTTGAGCGAGATCGCCGATGCGGTGATGTGCACACGCACCCCCCCTGTGAGTGGAAACAACTTCGTACATTGTACATCGTACTGCGTACGGTGATTGGACCTGCGAAGATCGGACCGTGCCCGACCACCGCACCGGGGGCGGCGATCCCGCCCAGACCCTGCGCCTGCTCTGGCGGCAGCCCGACGACGCGCCCCGTCGCGGACCCCGCCAGGGCCGCTCGCTGGACGAGATCGTGATGGCCGCCATCGCGCTGGCCGACGCCGAGGGGCTGGACGCGGTGACCATGCGAGCGCTCGCCCAGGCCGTCGGCGTGGCACCGATGACTCTCTACACGTACGTGCCGGGCAAGGCCGAACTGCTCGACCTGATGCTGGACGCGATCTACGCGGACATGCCCCGGCCGGACCTCTCCGACCAGCCGTGGCAGGCGCGGGTGGCGGCGCTCGCGCAGGACAACCGGGACCTCTTCACCGCCCACCCCTGGGCCGCCGAGGTCGCCACCGGTCGCCCGCCGCTGGGGCCGGGCCTGATGGCCAAGTACGAGCACGAGCTGCGCGCCTTCGACGACACCGGCCTGGACGACGTGACCCGGGACGCCGCGTTGACCTTCGTCCTGGACTTCGTCCGGGCCGCGGCCCGCTCGGCGGCCGAGGCGCGCTCCGCCCGAGCGCAGACCGCCTGGACCGACGAGCAGTGGTGGACGGCGAACGCCCCCCTACTGGCCCAGGTCCTCGACGAGCGGCAATACCCCACCGCCGTACGCGTCGGCGCCGCCGCCGGCACCGCCCAGCACGCCGCCTACCATCCCGACCACGCCTACGCCTTCGGCCTCACCCGCATCCTGGACGCCCTGACCACCCTCATCGACCAGTCGAGTTGATCAAGAAGTTTGCGTCTCCCGAAGAGCGATTCGGAGACGCAAACTTCTTGATCAACCTGGGGGTGGGGGCAGCGCAGCGCCTCACGACGTGGGGTGGGGACAGCGCAGCGCCCCACGACGCGGGGTCGTGGGGCGCTGGGTGAGTGGGTGGGGGGTTACATGTTGGCGACGTCGGCCTGCTTGGCGCGGACGGCCTCGGCGGCCTCCTTGAGGCTGGCCAGCTCGTCGGCGTCCAGGTCGGTCTCGACCACCCGCTTGACGCCCTCGGCGCCGATCGCCGCCTCGACGCCCAGGTAGACGCCCGAGATGCCGTACTCGCCGTCGACCCAGGCGCAGACCGGCATGACCTCGCCGGAGTCCTCGGCGACGGCCTTGGCCATCCGGGCGGCGGCGGCCGACGGGGCGTAGTACGCCGAACCGGTCTTGAGCAGGGCGACCACCTCGGCCCCACCGTTACGGGTGCGGACGACCAGGTCCTCGATCTGCTCGGCCGGCATCGCCTCGCGCAGCGGCTTGCCGTTCACGCTGCTCTGCGACGGCACCGGGACCATGGTGTCGCCGTGCGACCCCAGGGTCAGCGTCTTCACCGACTTCACCGGCACCTCCAGCGCCTCGGCGACGAAGTTGGTGAACCGGGCGGTGTCCAGCATGCCGGCCTGGCCGAGCACCCGGTTGCGCGGGAACTGGGTGGCGATCTGGGCCAGCGCGGTCATCTCGTCCAGCGGGTTGGAGACCACGATGACGACCGCGTTCGGGGCGTACTTGGCGACGTTCTCGGCGACCTGACGCACGATCTTGGCGTTGGTCTCCAGCAGGTCCATCCGGCTCATGCCCGGCTTGCGCGGCAGGCCGGCGGTGATGACGACGACGTCGGAGCCCTCGATGCCCTCGTAGCCCTCGCCGGTCGGGCTGGTGGTGACGCCGACGACCTTGGTCTCGAAACCCTCGACCGCACGGGACTGGTTGAGGTCGAGGGCGATGCCCGCGGGCTTGCCCTCGATGATGTCGGTGATGACGACGGTGTCGAAGACGTCGTACTCGGCCAGGCGCTGCGCGGTGGTGGAGCCGTAGAATCCGGCGCCGACGACAGTGACCTTCTTACCCATGGTCGTCCCACTCCCTGCTACCAGTCGGTTTTCCGGACGGTATCAGCCATCCTGGCACCGGGCAGGTCAGGGGCGGACGGTTATGGGCCTTCCGTCACCTCAGCCGCGTTCGGCCCGCTCGACCACGTTGGTCAGCAGCATGGCGCGGGTCATCGGACCGACCCCGCCGGGCATCGGCACCACCTTGCCGGCCACCTCGAAGACCTCCGGGTCCACGTCGCCGGTGTAGCGACCCTTGCCGTCCGAGCCGATCACCCGGGTGATGCCCACGTCGACCACGACCGCGCCCGGGGTGATCATCTCGGCCGTCAGCAGGCCGGGTACGCCGGCCGCGACGATCACGATGTCGGCGGCGCGGGTGTGCGCGGCCAGGTCGAGGGTGCCGGTGTGGCAGAGCGTCACGGTGGCGTTCTCGCTGCGCCGGGTCAACAGCAGCCCGAGCGGACGACCGACGGTGTTGCCGCGTCCGACCACCGCGACGTTGGCGCCGCGCAGCGGCACCTCGTGCCGACGGAGCAGCTCCACGATGCCGCGCGGGGTGCAGGGCAGCGGCGCGTCGTAGCCGAGCACCAGCCGGCCCAGGTTGACCGGGTGCAGGCCGTCGGCGTCCTTCTCCGGGTCGATCAGTTCGAGCACCCGCTGGGTGTCCAGGTGCGCCGGCAGCGGCAGTTGGACGATGTAGCCGTGGCACGCCGGGTCGGCGTTCAGCTCGGCCACCGCCCGGTCGACCTGCTCCTGGGTGGCGTCGGCCGGCAACTCCCGCCGGAGCGAGGCGATACCGACCTCGGCGCAGTCGCGGTGCTTGCCGTTGACGTACGCCTGGGAGCCGGGGTCGCTACCGACCAGCACCGTGCCCAGCCCCGGCACGGTTCCCCGTTCCGCCAGGGCCTTGACCCGCGCCCGCAGCTCGTCCTTGATCTCCGCCGCGGTCGCCTTGCCGTCCAGAAGCGTCGCCGTCACGATCTGATCGTCTCACGCCCGCCGCCGTCGCCTCCCCCGACCTGGCGGGCCCGCGACACCGACCACGAAACTACTTTCCGTCAGGTGTCGTTCCTCACTTTGAGTGACCATTTGTGCCGCAGACCACTCCGGCTCCGGACGGCCGGGCACGAAGACCCGCGTATCAGACAATCGCGCCGCCCGACCCCGAGAAGGCACCGGCCGCCGCGCCGCACCTACCAACCTCCCCCGATGTTCGCACGCCATCGGCGCTTTGGGCGCTTCGACATAGCACGCCGATCGGACCCCGCCAACCTGTAGGGCCTCGTTCTGTTACCCCTTCGTGACCGCTACGTTGCCGAGTCTCGGCGTACGACCTACCGTTGCCGAGCGTTGCGCAGAGTTACCCCCGATCCGGGATCGATAGCGCAGCGTAATGAGATGAGGAGGCTCAATGCGCGTTCGTAGGCTCGCCGCCTGGACCGCCCTCCCGCTCGCGGTGACCCTGGGCCTGGTGGCCTGCGGCTCGGGCGGCGACGGTTCCGGTGAGAGCGACCCCAACGCGGCCGTGCGAATCGAGATCGCCGAGCCGCAGCACCTGGTGCCGACCAACACCAACGAGACGAGCGGTTCCCAGGTGCTCGCCGCCCTGTTCAGCCCGCTGGTCGACTACGACGAGGCCCACAAGCCGTACGAGGTCGCAGCCGAGTCGATCACGTCCGAGGACAACACCACCTGGACGATCACGCTGAAGGACGGCTACACGTTCCACAACGGCGAGGACGTCACCGCCGACAACTACATCGACGCCTGGAACTACGGCGCGTACGCCCCGAACGGGCAGAACTCCAGCTACTTCTTCGAGAAGATCGCCGGGTACGACGACCTCCAGGGCGAGAACCCGGAGGCCACCACGCTCAGCGGGCTCACGAAGGTCGACGACGACACCTTCACCGTCACGCTGTCCCAGCCGTACAGCGAGTTCACCGCGATGCTCGGCTACACCGCCTTCTATCCGCTGCCGCAGGCCGCGTTCTCCGCGCCCGGGGAGCTGGCCGAGGGGTACGAGCAGGCGCCGATCGGCCAGGGTCCGTTCAAGATGAAGGGCACCTGGCAGCACGACGCCAAGGTCGAGGTCGAGCGGTACGACGCCTTCCCCGGCGAGCAGCCGAAGGTGGCCGGCGTCGAGTTCCGGATCTACCAGCAGCTGACCGCCGCGTACGCGGACGTGCTGTCGGACAACCTCGACGTGATCAAGACGATCCCGACCGAGAACCTGTCGACCGCCGCCACCGACCTGGGTGACCGGTTCCAGCAGAGTCCCGCCTCGTCGCTGCACTTCCTGGCCTTCCCCACCTTCCAGGACGAGTTCAGCAACCCGGACGTCCGCAAGGCCATCTCGATGGCGATCGACCGCGAGGAGATCACCCGGTCGATCTTCAAGGACTCGCAGCAGCCGGCCCGCTCGTTCGTCTCGCCGGTGGTCGCCGGCTACCGGGAGAACACCGTCGGCACACCGGGCGAGTTCGACCCGGCCCGGGCCAAGGCGTTGTACCAGGCCGCGGGCGGCCCGTCGAAGATCACCCTGTCGTACAACGGCGACGGTGGGCACAAGGACTGGATCGACGCCACCTGCAACCAGCTCAAGGCCAACCTGGGCGTGGACTGCGTCGGCAACGCCGAGCCGAAGTTCGCCGACCTGCTGACCAAGGTCAAGGCCAAGCAGCCGGTCGGCCTGTTCCGGATGGGCTGGATCATGGACTTCCCGTCCATGGAGAACTACCTGGGCCCGCTGTACAGCTCGAACGGTTCGTCGAACTACTACGGCTACAGCAACCCGGAGTTCGACGAGCTGCTCGCCGAGGGCGCCAGCGCCCCCAGCGTCGAGGAAGCGATCAAGAAGTACCAGGCGGCCGAGGACCTGCTGGCCGAGGACCTGCCGGTGGTACCGCTGCGCTTCGGTCAGAACAACTTCGGTCACTCGACCAAGGTGAAGAACGTCGAGATGGACCTCTTCAACCGCGTCGACCTGATCCAGATCGAGGCCGTCAAGTAACACGACCACGTGGCGGGCCGGGTCGAGGTGACCCGACCCGCCACGTGGTTCGCCCTTTTTGGGGAGACTGCCTAGTATGTTCCGCTTCATCGTGCGGCGCCTGCTGCAGATGGTCCTGGCCTTCTTCGGCACCACGCTGATCGTCTACGCGCTGATGTTCGCCGGCCAGGGCGACCCGATCCAGGCGCTCGCCGGTGAACGTCCGGTCACCGAGGCACAGCGGGCCTATCTCACCGAGAAGTACCACCTCGACGCGACCGGTGTCGGCGGCTTCTTCTACCGCTACGTCGACTACCTCCTTAACCTGCTCCGCGGCGACCTCGGCGAGTCCCTCACCGGACGGTCGATCGGCGACATCCTCGCCACCGCCTGGCCGGTCACCATCAAGCTGGCGCTGATCGCCATCGCGGTCGCCGTGATCTTCGGGGTCACCGCAGGGGTCCTCGCCGGCATCCGCCGGGCCAGCATCTTCGACAACGCCACCCTGCTGCTGACGCTGCTGGTGCTCGGCATCCCGACCATCGTGCTCGCGCCGCTCGCGCAGTACTTCCTGGGTGTCAGGTGGCAGGTCTTCCCGCCCACCGCCGGTGCCGACCCCGACTTCCGCTCCCTGCTGCTGCCCGGGATCGTGCTCGGCTCGCTCTCGCTGGCCACCGCGCTGCGGCTGACCCGTACCTCGGTGGCCGAGAACCTGCGCGCCGACTACGTGCGTACCGCCCGCTCCAAGGGCCTGCCGAACCGGCGGGTGGTCAGCGTGCACGTCCTGCGCAACTCGCTCATCCCGGTGATCACCTTCCTCGGCGTCGAGGTGGGCAACCTGATGAGCGGCGCGATCATCACCGAAGGCGTGTTCAACATCCCCGGCGTCGGCTTCAACCTGTTCCGCGGCATCCGCACCGAGGACGGCCCGCTGGTGGTGGGCATCGTCAGCGTGCTCGTCGTGGTCTACCTGGTCTCCAACCTGGTGGTGGACGTCCTGTACGCCGTCCTTGACCCGAGGATCCGCTATGAGTGAGCGCCAGCGAACGAGTCATCGACGCAGCGGAAATGCCGGCACTGAGCGCAGCGAGGGGCTGGCATGAGTGAGCGCCAGCGAACGAATCATCAGCTCAGCGGAAATGCCGAAACCGAGCGCAGCGAGGGAGCGGCATGAGTGACTTCGAGACCGTTGCGGCGTCGGAGAACCAGGCCGCGCGACGCGGGCCGTCGGGTGAACCGGGCGCGCCCGACCAGGTCGGCCGGCCCCGCAAGCCGCGCAGCCTCGCCGGGGACGCCTGGCGCGACCTGCGCCGCAAGCCGATCTTCTGGATCAGCCTGGCGTTGGTGCTGCTGGTGGCCGCGATGGCCGCCGTACCCGGGCTGTTCACCAGCAACGATCCGGGCGACTGCGTGTTGTCCCGGCAGCACGCCGCCCCGTCCGGCGGGGCGATCTTCGGATACGACTTCCAGGGTTGCGACACGTACGCCCGCGCGGTCTACGGCGCCCGGGCGTCCCTGCTGGTCGGCGCCCTCTCCGCGCTGATCACCGGGGTGATCGCGCTGGTCGTCGGGATGCTCTCCGGCTATTTCGGCGGCTGGGTCGACGCGGTGCTGAGCCGGGTGATCGACATCGTGCTCGGCATCCCGCTGCTGCTGGCCGCGATCGTGCTGCTCAAGCGGGTCGCCAGCGACAGCGCCACGGTACGCGTCGGTGCCGTCATCTTCGTGCTCGCGGTCCTCGGCTGGACCACCGCCGCCCGGGTGGTCCGCTCCTCGGTGATCACCGCCCGGGAGCAGGACTACGTCTCCGCCGCCCGGATGCTGGGCGCCGGCAACGGCCGGATCATGTGGCGGCACATCCTGCCGAACGCGCTCGCCCCGGCGATCGTGGTACTGACCATCGCGCTCGGTTCGTTCATCGCCGCCGAGGCGACGCTCTCGTTCCTCGGCATCGGCCTGAGGGAGCCCACCATCTCGTGGGGCATCGACATCAACAACGGTCGGGTGCACATGCGCGAGTCGGCGACGCCGCTGGTCGTCCCGTCGACGTTCCTGGCCCTGACCGTACTGGCGTTCATCATGCTCGGCGACGCCATCCGCGACGCGTTCGACCCGAAGCTGCGGTGACCGACATGACCACGACACCACCGACCCCGGCCACCCCCACCCCGCCCGGCGGCCACCTGCTCCAGGTACGGGACCTGCACATCGAGTTCCGCACCGGCGAGGGTGTGGCCAAGGTGATCAACGGGGTCGGCTACCACCTGGACCCGGGCGAGACGCTGGCGGTGCTGGGCGAGTCCGGCTCCGGCAAGTCCGTCACCGCGCAGGCCGTGATGGGCATCCTGGACAGCCCACCGGCGCACGTCACCTCCGGGCAGATCCTCTATCAGGGGCGCGACCTGCTCGCCCTGCCCGAGGCGCAACGCCGGCAGGTCCGGGGCAAGGAGATCGCGATGATCTTCCAGGACGCCCTCTCCGCGTTGAACCCGGTCTTCCCGGTCGGCTGGCAGATCGGCGAGACACTGCGCCAGCGGCTCGGCATGTCCCGCGCCGACGCCCGCCGCCGCGCGGTGGAGTTGATGGACCTGGTGCAGATCCCGGCCGCCGGTCGGCGACTCGGCGACTACCCGCACCAGTTCTCCGGCGGCATGCGCCAACGCGTGATGATCGCGATGGCGCTGGCCATGGAACCCACGGTGCTCATCGCCGACGAGCCGACCACCGCGCTCGACGTCACCGTGCAGGCGCAGATCATGGACCTCCTCGCCGACCTGCGGCGGGACCTGAACATGGCGATGATCCTGATCACCCACGACCTGGGCGTGGTCGCCGACGTGGCCGACCGGATCGCCGTCATGTACGCGGGCCGCATCGTCGAGCACGCCGACGTACGTTCGCTGTACCGGGCGCCCGCCCACCCGTACACCAAGGGACTGCTGGCGTCGATCCCGCGCCTGGACCAGCGCGGCGGGCCGCTCTCCACCATCCGGGGCCTGCCGCCGAACCTGATGCGCATCCCCAGCGGCTGCCCGTTCCATCCCCGATGCCCGTACGCGCAGCAGGTCTGTGTGGACGAGGTACCGCACGACCTGGTCCTCGGCGACGGCCGGACCAGCGCGTGCCACTTCGCGCAGGAGGTACGTGATGACCGCGCCGGCTGAGCCCACCACGGTGACCGGCGAGACGATCCTCGACGTCGACCACGTGGTCAAGCACTTCCCGATCACGCAGGGGGTGCTGTTCCAGAAGAAGGTCGGCGCGGTGAAGGCCGTCGACGGGGTGAGCTTCCAGCTCCGCCGGGGCGAGACGCTGGGCATCGTCGGCGAGTCCGGCTGCGGCAAGTCCACCCTGGCCCGGCTGCTGATGCGGCTGGAGCGGCCGACCGCCGGCCGGGCCACCCTGGCCGGGCAGGACCTCTTCGCCGCCTCCGGAGCCCGGCTACGCCGGATCCGCCGGAACATGCAGATGGTCATGCAGGACCCGTACACCTCGCTGAACCCGCGAATGACCGTCGGCGACATCATCGGCGAGCCGTTCGAGATCCATCCCGAGGCCGCCCCGAAGGGCAGTCGCGAGCGGCGGGTGCAGGAGCTGCTCGACGTGGTCGGGCTGAACCCGGAACACGTCAACCGCTACCCGCACCAGTTCTCCGGCGGCCAGCGGCAGCGCATCGGCATCGCCCGGGCACTCGCGCTGCGGCCCGAGGTGATCGTCTGCGACGAGCCGGTCTCCGCGCTGGACGTCTCCATCCAGGCCCAGGTGATCAACCTGTTGGAGCAGCTCCAGGACGAGTTCGGGCTGTCGTACATCTTCATCGCGCACGACCTGTCCGTGGTGCGGCACATCTCGGACCGGATCGCGGTGATGTACCTGGGCCGGATCGTGGAGATCGGCACCGAGGACGAGATCTACCAGCGGGCCACGCATCCGTACACGCAGGCGCTGCTCTCGGCCGCGCCGGTGCCGGACCCGGACGCCCGGGAGCGCCGTACGGTGATCCGGTTGCGCGGTGACGTGCCGAGCCCGGCCGACCCGCCGAGCGGCTGTCACTTCCGAACCCGGTGCTGGAAGGCGCAGGAGATCTGCGCGGTCGAGGATCCGCAGGCGGTGCCGCGGGCCGCCGATCCGCACCCGTCCGCCTGTCATTTCGCCGAGCTGCCCGAATCGACGACGCCGACCGGAACGCCGAGCACCGAGACCTCGTTGCCCGGGTACAGCCCGGCGACGTTCTCGAAGTCGGCGCTG